>NZ_JBFAPG010000135.1:0-12971 GCF_040675595.1 Micromonospora sp. NPDC049580 | reverse complement strand
GCAACGACGGCGGCGCGATCACCGTACGCCAGCTGCTCCAGCAGACGAGCGGCCTGCCCGACTACGACGACGTGCTGTTCACCCAGCCGCAGGACACCGCCGCGGCGGCGAGGACGGTGAGGCCGGCCGCGAGCGCGCGGCGCAGCGATGATCGGGTACGGGCCATGAGTGCCTCCAGGGACGCTGGTCTATTGACGCCCATCTTTGGAGGTAAGTGCCCTTGATCGCAAGAGCTGTCGAGGAAACTTTCATCGACGACTGTCGGTGGTCTCTGGCGATTGCGCTGGGAACGGATCAGCGCAGCGTGGCCGGGTCGAGCTGCAAGCGGAAGGGCTCGGCCACGGTCAACGTCTCGCCGGCCTTGGCGACCTGGTCCTCGACGTAGTGCTCACCGTCCAGCCGGTACAGGCGCAGCGAGTGACCGTCGCCGTCCTGCTCGACCAGCAGGTACCAGGGGATTCCCGCGATGGCGTAGAGCTGCATCTTGAGCAGGCGATCGGCAGCCGCATTGCCGGGCGGCAGGACCTCGCCGACGAGGACCACCTCAACGGCCTCCACCGCGGTGCCCTCGTCGTCGGTGTCGGCGACGACCAGGTCCGGGATGGCGATCCGGTCCACCCCGAGCCTGACGTTGACCGCTCTGAAAACCGCGAGGCCAGCGGCAGCACGCTCGACGTGGTTCGCCAGTCGACGTGAGACCAACTGATGCCGCTTGCTCGGGACCGGGCTCACCAGCAGGCTCCCGTCGAGCAGTTCGATCCGGTCCGGGGTCTCACCGAGGGCAAAATAATCGTCCTCGGTCCAGGGGCCGAGGTGGTGCTCCAAGGACACCAATCCTCCGGCTTCGCTTGTCATCCGATCAGTTTCGAGCGTGACGGGCCGGTGCCTCGGGAACGACACGGAACGCCGCCGGTAGGCTCGCGCCCCATGATGTCGATCGACGGGCTGGGCGAGAAGTGGGACACGCTGTTCGGCGCTCAGCCGGACCCGCCCCCGCTGCTGGTGCTGATAACCGCCGCTGTCGCGCTGGTGGTGGTGTCCACCCGGCTGCCGTGGCGGATCGCCCGCAACGCCATCACCATCGCGCACGAGGGCGGGCACGCGCTTGTCGCCCTGCTCACCGGCCGCAAGCTGCGCGGCATCCGGCTGCACTCGGACACCTCCGGCCTGACGCTCTCCGCCGGTCGGCCCACCGGGCCAGGCATGATCCTCACGCTGCTCGCCGGCTATGTCGCCCCGCCGCTGGTCGGGTTGGCCGGCGCCTGGCTGCTCGGCGGCAACCGGATCACGCTGCTGCTCTGGGTGGCGGTGGCGCTGCTGCTCGCCATGCTGGTCATGATCCGCAACGCCTTCGGCGTGGTGTCGCTGCTGGTCACCGGGGCTCTGGTGCTCGCCGTCTCGTGGTACGCCACGCCGCAGGTGCAGGCCGCGTTCGCGTACACCGGGGTGTGGTTCCTGCTGCTGGGCGGGGTGCGGCCGGTGGTGGAGCTGCAACGGCTGCGCTCCCGCGGCCGGATGCCCGCCTCCGACGCCGACCAGCTCGCCGGGCTGACCCCGTTCCCGGCGTTCTTCTGGGTGGTCCTCTTCGCCCTGGTCAACCTGGCCGCCCTGGTCGCCGGCGCGCTTCTGCTCACCGGCTCCATCCTCACCGACGCCGGCCTGACGCTCTGACCCTGTCGGGGCAGAATGAGGCCATGCGATACGTGATCATCGGGGCGGGCGCGGTCGGCGGGACCATCGGCGTACGGCTGGCACAGGCCGACCGGGACGTGACCCTGGTGGCGCGCGGCGCGCACCTGGACGCGATCCGGGAGCGCGGTCTGACGCTGCGGCAGCCCGACGGCGACGTGACCGCCCGGCTGGCTGCCGTCGACGGCCCGGGCGACCGACCGTTGCCGGCCGACACGGTGCTGGTGCTCACCGTCAAGTCGCAGGACACCGAGGCCGCGCTGGCGACGTGGGTGGACGCGCCGGTCGCCGGTGGCGGCACGGCCGGCGAGCGGCTGCCACTGGTCACCGCGCAGAACGGGGTGGCGAACGAGCGGGCCGCCCTGCGGCTCTTCGCCGACGTGCACCCGATCTGCGTCTGGCTGCCGGCCACCCACCTCGACCCGGGCGTGGTGGTGGCCAACGGGCACCCGCACCCCGGGATGCTCCACATCGGCCGGTACCCGGGCGGCGCCGACGACGCCGACCGGGCGATCGCCGCCGACCTGACCGCCGCCGGCTTCGGCGCGCCGGTGCGCGAGGACGTGCTGCGCTGGAAGTACGGCAAGCTGCTCAGCAACCTCGGCAACGGCCTCCAGGCGTTGCTCGGGCAGGACATCCCGGACGCGTTGGCCGAGCGGGTACGCGCCGAGGGCGTCGCCGCGCTCGCCGCCGCGCGCATCCCGCACACCTCCCCGGACGAGGAGAAGGCCGAACGCGGCGATCTGGTCCAGCAGCGCCCGGTCGACGGCGCGGGCCGCTCCGGTGGATCCACCTGGCAGAGCCTCGCCCGGGGCGCCGGCTCGACCGAGGTCGACCACCTCAACGGAGAGATCGCGCTGCTCGGCCGGCTGCACGGCGTACCGACGCCGGCCAACGTGGCCGTGCAGCGGGCAGTACGGCGGGCCACCCGGGAGCGGATCGCGGCCGGCGCGTTCCCGCTCGCCGAGCTGGAGAAGATGATCGCCTGACCCGGGCAACCGACGGCCGTGCCCGGCGCGTGTTCCCTGCGACCGACACGGGGAGGTAGCGGGTGCCGGACGTCGACGGGTTCGACGAGTTCTACCGGGGGAGTCGACAACGGCTGCTCGGTTTCGTCTACGCCCTCACCGGCGACCGGGTCGAGGCCCAGGACGCGGTGCAGGAGGCGTACATCCGGGCGTGGCAGCGCTGGTCGACGATCAGCGGGTACGACGACCCGGAGGCGTGGGTGCGGGTGGTGGCCAGCCGTATCGCGGTCAGCCGTTGGCGCAGCCTGCGCAGTCGCGCCCGCGCGTACCTGCGCCACGGGGCGACCGAGACCGTGCCCGGGCCGGGCACCGACACGGTCGAGGTGGTCGCCGCGCTGCGTCGACTGCCCGAGGAGCAGCGCACCGCCATCGCCCTGTACTACCTGATGGGCATGCCGGTCGCCGAGGTGGCGCGGGAGACCGCCGCCCCGGTGGGCACGGTCAAAGCCCGACTCTCCCGGGGGCGTACCGCGCTCGCCGGTCTGCTCGCCGTCTCTGATCTGGAGGAGGCAACCGATGCGTGACGACGACCTGGCATTCGTCGAACGGGTCCACCGGGACCTACGTGACGTCAGGTGGCCGGAGCCCGAGGAGATCCGGGCGACCGCCCGCAGGCGTAGGCGTCGCACTGTCGCGTTGGCGGCGGTCGCGGTGCTCGCGGCGGTGACCGGCCCGGCGTACGCCATGACGGAACGCACGTCGGCTCCGCCGACTGCTGCCTTGCCTGCGGCGACGCAGAGCCCCGCCCGGGCGGAGATCCCACTTGACTCCCTGCTGACTGTCACCGAGGTGCCGGTGAAGAGCGCCGTGCAGCTCGGCGAAGCCGGCCTCGGTGAGGCCGTCCGGTTGGACCCGACGCTGCAGAGGTGCGGCGACGACCGGGGCGTGCCTGGGGTTCCCGCGTACTCCCGTTACTCGCGGTCGCAGACCCTGTTGTCGCCGACGAAGGACGGCGCCGCGCCGGTGCGGGTCGAACTCAGCCAAGACGTCTACCGCCTCGATCCGCTGGTGGGCGCGCGAGTCTTCACTCATCTGAGGGCGCTGCTCGACGCCTGCCCCGAGTGGCATCTCGCCGAGTCCATCGTGGTGGCGGGCGAGACGACGCCGAACGAGAGCAAGCACGCCTGGGAGACGGCGGCGAGCAACTTCGCAGGTGACGAGTCGATTCTGGTGCGCCACGTGCCGTTCGCTCCCCGTGGCCCGGCCTCCGGAAGGACGCTGCAGCGCTCCAGGCCGTTCGGGATGACCGTCGTGGTCCGGGTAGGCGACCTGATCACGGTACTGGAGCCCAATCCGGACCTGGGCCTACGCGACGCGGATCTTGAGGCGCTGGGCCGCACGGCCGCCCGGCGAATGTGTGCCGCCGCGAACCCGGCCTGCTGACCCTTCTTGACCCGCACAACATCAGGGATGTCGCTGCCTCCCGGGGCCGGGAGGCACTTTCCCCGAAGTTGCGCGGATCAAGCCGAGCAGAGCAGAAGCGCCTCAGAGCGGGATGTTGCCGTGCTTCTTCGGCGGCAGGGTCTCGCGCTTCGTGCGCAGGACGCGCAGCGCCCGGACGATCTGGGTGCGCGTCTCGTGCGGCGGGATCACCGAGTCGACGTACCCGCGCTCGGCGGCCACGTACGGGTTGGCCAGGGTGTCCTCGTACTCGGCGATCTTCTCGGCCCGGACCGCCGCCGGGTCCTCGGCGCCGGCCAGCTCCGAGCGGTAGAGGATGTTGACCGCGCCCTGCGCGCCCATCACGGCGATCTGCGCGGTCGGCCAGGCGAAGTTCAGGTCCGCGCCGAGGTGCTTGGAACCCATCACGTCGTACGCCCCGCCGTACGCCTTGCGGGTGATCACGGTGACCTTCGGGACGGTCGCCTCGGCGTACGCGTAGATGAGCTTGGCGCCCCGGCGGATGATGCCGTCCCACTCCTGGCCGGTGCCGGGCAGGAAGCCGGGAACGTCCACGAAGGTCAGCACCGGGATGTTGAACGCGTCGCAGGTGCGCACGAACCGGGCGGCCTTCTCGCTGGCGGCGATGTCCAGGGTGCCGGCGAAGTGCATGGGCTGGTTGGCCACCACGCCGACCGGGCGTCCCTCCACCCGCCCGTAGCCGACCACGATGTTCTGCGCGTAGAGCGGCTGGACCTCCAGGAACTCCCCGTCATCGAGGACGTGCTCGATGACGGTGTGGATGTCGTACGGCTGGTTCGCCGAGTCCGGGACGAGCGTGTCCAGCTCGCGGTCCTCGTCGGTGATCGTCAGGTCGGCGGGGGCCTCGAAGACGACCGGCTCGTCGAGGTTGTTCGACGGCAGGTACGACAGCAGGGCCTTGACGTAGTCGACCGCGTCGTCCTCGTCGGTGGCGAGGTAGTGCGCGTTGCCGCTGCGGGTGTTGTGCGTGCGGGCTCCGCCCAGCTCCTCCATGCCGACGTCCTCGCCGGTCACCGTCTTGATCACATCGGGGCCGGTGATGAACATGTGCGAGGTCTGGTCGACCATCACGGTGAAGTCGGTGACGGCCGGGGAGTAGACCGCGCCGCCAGCGCAGGGCCCCATCACCAGCGAGATCTGCGGGATGACCCCGGACGCGCGGACGTTGCGGAAGAAGATCTCCCCGTACAGGCCGAGCGACACCACGCCCTCCTGGATGCGGGCGCCGCCGGAGTCGTTGATGCCGACGACCGGGCAGCCGATCTTCATGGCGAGGTCCATCACCTTGACGATCTTTTCGCCGAAGACCTCGCCGAGGGAGCCGCCGAAGACCGTGAAGTCCTGGGCGAAGACGCACACCTGCCGGCCGTCCACCGTGCCGTAGCCGGTCACCACGCCATCGCCGTACGGGCGGTTGCGCTCCAGCCCGAAGGCCGTGGACCGGTGCCGGGCCAGTTCGTCCAGCTCGACGAAGGAGCCCTCGTCGAGCAGCATCTCGATCCGCTCGCGGGCGGTCTTCTTGCCCCGGGCGTGCTGCTTCTCGACCGCACGCGCCGACCCGGCGTGCACCGCCTCGTCGACCCGGCGCTCCAGGTCCGCCAGCTTGCCCGCGGTGCTGTGGATGTTGGTCCCGGTCTCGGTAGTCACCCAGGGAATATAACGATGGTTCAGGTCGGTGCTGCTGTGCAGTACGCCTCAATACCTCCCGTGGCCACCGCCGTAGGCTGACGGGATGCCGGGCTCCCCGTACACCGATCTGGACCGACCGCCGCTGTCGGCGGCCCGGCTGCGGCGCGCGCTGGTCGCGCCGAACGGGCCGTGGGCCCGCCTGGAGCTGTACGCCGAGACCGGTTCCACCAACGCGGACGTGGCCGAGGCCGCTGCGGCGGGCGAGCCGGAGGGCCTGGTGGTGGTCGCCGAGCGGCAGACCGCCGGCCGCGGTCGGCGCGGTCGGGTCTGGCAGTCACCGCCGCGCGCGGGAATCGCCACCAGCGTGCTGCTGCGGCCCGGCGAGGCCGTGCCGGACCGAGGCTGGGCCGCGGTGCCCTCCACGGGGTACGGGTGGCTGCCGCTGCTCGCCGGCGTCGCGCTGGTCGAGGCGGTGGCCCGGTTGGCCGAGTTGGAGGCCACCCTCAAGTGGCCCAACGACCTGCTCATCGGCGACGCGAAGTGCGCCGGTGTGCTGGCCGAGGCGGTGCCGGGGCGCTCCTCGGCCCAACCGCCGGCCATCGTCCTCGGCGTCGGCCTCAACGTGACCCTGCGCGCCGACGAGTTGCCGGTGAACCCGACCGGGCTGCCGGCCACCTCGCTGCAACTGGCCGGTGCGGCGGCCACCGACCGGGATCCGCTGCTGCGGGCTCTGCTGCGGGCACTGGCCGACTGGTACGACCGCTGGCGTGCCGCCGGTGGGGACGCCGTGGCCAGCGGCCTGCGCGACGCCTACCTGGCGGCCTGCGCGACGATCGGCCGCGAGGTACGCGTCCTGCTTCCCGGCGGCGACGACCTGACCGGCACCGCCACCGGTGTGGACAACGACGGCCAGCTCCAGCTCACCACCCCCACCGGAACCCGCGTCGTCGCCGCAGGAGACGTGCTCCACCTGCGCTAACCCGCCCCGCGCCCTCCGCCCCCGCGATCGTGCGGTCTCTGTCGTGGCGTGACGGGCTCAGGCCGTGTGACGGCGACCGAAAGTGCAAGATCGCGCAAGGTGGAGTGGGGCCGCGTGGCGGATGTTGTGGCGGGGCTTGGGGGGTTTACGGTCGGCGCGTCGAGTAAAAGGCGTTGGAGGTTGTCGTGGCGTTTCCCGAAGACGTGCTCACGAAGGACGAGCACGTCGTGCTGCACCTGCACCCGCACTGGAAGGCGCTGATCCGGCCGATCGCGGTGCTGGTGCTGGCCATCGCCGCGGTGGTGGTCGGCGTGCTCCTGCTGCCCGAGAGCAGCGGTGGTTCGATCGCGCTGGCCGTGATCGGGGTGTTCGCCCTGGTCGCGGTCCTCTGGCTCGGTCTGTGGCCGTTCCTGGTCTGGCGTACCACCCACTACCTGTTCACCAACGAGCGTGTGCTGTTGCAGCAGGGTGTCTTCTCCCGGGACCGGCGGGACCTTCCGCTCACCCGGATCAACGACCACTCGATGAACCAGCACTTCTTCGAGCGGCTGCTCGGCTGCGGCACCCTCACGATCGAGTCAGCTGGTGAACGCGGCCAGTCGGTGCTCGCCGACGTGCCGGGTGTCAGCCGGGTGCAGACCACCCTCTACGAGCTGGTCGAGGCGCAGCACGACAAGCACTCGCTGGGCGACGGGGAGATGCGCGACATCCTCGCCGACATGCGTGAGGGCAAGCCGCTGCGCGACACCACGACCTGATCGCGATCCGCGCTGACCGTCCCGGCCCGAGCGCCGGGGCGGTCAGGCGCGTTGTTCGACCACGGGCCCTGCGGCCGCCGACGGCCGTCCGGCCTCGGACGGCCCGCCCTTCGACGACGCGGCCTCGGCTGGCCCGCTCTCCGACGGTCCGGCCTCCGCCGCTCCGGCCTCGGCTGGTCCGCTTTCCGGCGGGCCGGTCTCGCCTGGTGTGGCCTCGGGGTTCGTCTCGACCGGGCGTAGCGCGAACCAGCCACGGAAGCGGGTCCGCAGCACCTCCTGATCGGGCCGGTTGTCCGGGCCGAGGCGGAGCATGGTGCCGGTGAGGATGACGGTGCCGAGCCCGGGGCGGGCGTCCGACGGGCGGGCGCCCATCACGTCGACCCGGACGGCGAGACGGTCCCCGGCGCGTACCGGGGCGAGCCACCGCAACTCCTCCAGACCGGGGGAGGCGTCCGCCGCCGCGCGGGACAGCAGGTGATCGACGTACGCCCGCATGAACAGGCTGACCGTGTAGAAGCCGCTGGCGATCACACCGCCGTGCCGACTGGCCTCGGCCAGCTGTGGGTCGACGTGGTACCACTGCGGGTCGAAGCGACGAGCGAAGGCCAGCATCTCGTCGCCGTCCACGGTGACCGTCCCGAGATCGACGGTGAGCCCCGGGACGAGATCCTCGAAGAACAGCTCGGCGGGCGCCCCGGTGCCGGAGCGGATGGCGGGAGGCGTCACCGGCGGGGCGCGCGACGGGTGCCGGCGTGCAGCTCCGCGGCGAGTTCCGCGTCCAGGTCAGCGGGGAGGCCGGCGGTCATCGGTGTGGGCCGTTGCTGGGCGGGAGCCGCGCCGGTCGGGCCGGGCGTCGCGTCGGGGCGATCGCTGGACTCCGCCTCTTCCAGCTCGGAGACGGATTCGGCCAGCTCGGCGACCGGGTCCATCTCGGCCATGGTGTCCCACTCGTCGCGCGGGATGTCATGCCAGGTGGGGTCGGCCTTCGTCTCGTCCTCGGCCGGCGAGACGGGCTGGAAGACGAAGGACCGGTACGACCAGAACCGGAACAGCGTGGCCAGCAGAACGCCGGCGGTCTTCGCCACGTTCAGCCCCAGCAGACCGTGCACGCCGAGCCCGTACTTGGCCGCGGCCACGGCACCCAGTTCGATGAGCAGGCCGGCCCCGTTGAACAGGAAAAACAGTACGTACTCCCGACGAAGCGCCGATTTCGGGCGATCCCGGTACGTCCAGTGGCGATTCATCAGATACGACGTGATCGTTGCGACGACGGTCGCGATCACGGTCGCCTTCAACTGACCGTTGACGAAAACGGTAAGTGCAAGGACATTGAACACCGCGTAATTGATGACGGTGTTGATGCCGCCGACGATGCCGAATTTGAGCGCCTCGTGGATGAACTTCTGCCAACGCTCAGGCAGCAGACGGACAAGACGCATGCGAAACACCTTAGGGCAGTCGGTGAAGCCGGCGATCACCGGCCGGACGAGGTGGGCGGCAGGTCACGCACCGTGGTCTCGGTCGTGCTCCGCCTGCGGAACGGTCGGAGTTCCCACTTCGACGAAGACGAACCGCCGGTAGGACCAGAATCGGAACAGTGTCCCGAGGCCCGTGCCGACGACGAAGCTGGCGATGTTGTCGGCCAGTTGCGTCTGGAACACGCCCGGCCAGATGCTGCCGAGCCCGTACCGGCTGATCGCGAGGCAGGCCACCGCGATGCCGAGGCCGACGGCGTTGAAGAAGAAGAACAGCGCGTACTCCCGCGCGGGGTTGCTGCGCTGGCGGTGCCGCCAGGTCCAGAACCGGTTGCCGAGGAAGGCGAAGGTCGCCGCGAGCACGGTCGAGATCGTCTTCGCCGTCAGTTGCTCCATGCCGCGCGCGGTGGTCAGGTAGTTGAAGAGCGCGAAGTCGATGAGGAAGGCGATCCCGCCCACGGTGGCGAACTTGCTCAGCTCGCGCACGAGGTGACCGAAACGGTCGAGCAGCCCGCGGACCAGACCCGGTCGGGTCTGCCGGGGACCCGGTTGCTCCCCGGTCATCGTGGCGGCCACGGGACGAGCCTACCGGCTGTCGGCCAGTCGGCGGGGTAGCAACGGCGACCGGACATCGTCGCTCGTGCCGGCCCTTTCGCCCGGTACGCCGCAGTTGAACGCAGCGTGACCAGAGGGGAGGACTGACGCGCCCCGGAACGGGAATCCCCGCACCGGTCGGCCGGGCGGGTTGGCGGCCCGACCGCCAAGCGCGTCGACCGGGGGTGCACGACAAGATTTGCGTGAAACTGCGCAGGAAAGCGGGTATCAGATCGTGATGCCGCAGCGTGGCCGTACCTTGTGCAGTTCTTCACAACCAGTCCCACTGACTCGGAAGGCTGCCCGGTTTACGCTGAGGCCAATCCCAGGTTTCCACGAAGGCGGCGCATGGCGTCGCTGACACTCGTGCATCCCATAGATCGGTCAGCGTCGACCACAAGGAGATGTGTCATGGTTGCTCCGGCTGTAGTGCGGGGTATCGATCAGGCCCCGACGTCCCATCCGAAACTGCTTGCCTGGGTCCGTGAGGTCGCGGAACTGACCACCCCCGACCGGGTCGTGTGGGTGGACGGGTCGGACGAGGAGTGGCGTCGCCTCACCGATGAGCTGGTCGAGGCCGGCACCCTCATCCGGCTGAACCCGGAGAAGAAGCCGAACTCGTTCTACGCGCGCACCGACCCGACGGACGTCGCCCGGGTCGAGGAGCGCACCTACATCTGCTCTGTCGACGAGGCGGACGCCGGCCCCACCAACAACTGGATGGCGCCGGCCGAGATGAAGCGGACGATGAACGAGTTGTACCGCGGCTCGATGCGCGGGCGCACCATGTACGTCATCCCCTTCGTGATGGGCCCGGTCGAGGCCGAGAGCCCGATGTTCGGCGTCGAGATCACCGACAGCCCGTACGTGGTCGCGTCCATGCGCATCATGACCCGGATGGGCGCGAAGGTCCTCGACGCGATGGGGGACGACGCGGACTTCGTGCACGCGTTGCACTCGATCGGCGCGCCGCTCGCCCCCGGTCAGCAGGACGTGGCGTGGCCGTGCAACGAGACCAAGTACATCTCGCATTTCCCGGAGACCCGGGAGATCTGGTCCTTCGGCTCCGGCTACGGCGGCAACTCGCTGCTCGGCAAGAAGTGCTACTCGCTGCGGATCGCCAGCGTGATGGGCCGGGACGAGGGCTGGCTCGCCGAGCACATGCTCATCCTCAAGATCACCTCCCCCGAGGGCAGGGTCCACCACATCGCCGGCGCCTTCCCGTCCGCGTGCGGCAAGACCAACCTGGCCATGGTGGAGCCGACCATCCCGGGTTGGAAGGTCGAGACGATCGGCGACGACATCGCCTGGATGCGGTTCGGCCCGGATGGCCGGCTCTACGCGGTCAACCCGGAGTACGGCCTCTTCGGCGTCGCGCCCGGCACCGACTGGAAGACCAACGCCAACGCCATGCGCACCCTGGACCGGGGCAACTCCGTCTTCACCAACGTCGGCCTCACCGACGACGGTGACGTCTGGTGGGAGGGCATGGGTGAGCCGCCCGCGCACCTGATCGACTGGAAGGGCAACGACTGGACGCCGGAGAGCGACGGCCTGTCCTCGCACGCGAACAGCCGGTTCTGCACCCCGATCACCCAGTGCCCGATCCTCGCCGACGAGTACTTCGACCCGAACGGCGTGCCGATCGACGCGATCCTCTTCGGCGGACGCCGCAAGGACACCGTCCCGCTGGTGACCGAGGCCCGCGACTGGGTGCACGGCGTCTACATGGGCGCCACGCTCTCCTCGGAGACGACCGCCGCCGCGTCCGGCGCCGTCGGCGTGGTTCGGCGGGATCCGATGGCGATGCTGCCGTTCATCGGCTACCACGCCGGTGACTACTTCCGGCACTGGATCGAGATGGGCAAGGGCACCGACGGCGACGAGGCGAAGCTGCCGAAGATCTACTACGTCAACTGGTTCCGCAAGGACCCGGACGGTTCGTTCCTCTGGCCGGGCTTCGGGGAGAACTCCCGGGTGCTCAAGTGGGTCGTCGAGCGGATCGAGGGCACGGCCGACGCGGTGGAGACCCCGGTGGGCATGGTGCCGACCGCCGACGCGCTCGACGTCGAGGGCCTGGACATGACCCCGGAGGACGTCCGGATCGCGCTGAAGGTCGACCCGGAGGAGTGGCGCAACGAGCTGCCCCTGATCACCGAGTGGTTCGAGAAGTTCGGTGACAAGCTGCCCGGTGTGCTCTGGGCCGAGTTGGACGCGCTGCGCGCCCGCCTGGATGCCGTACAGCCGCAGCGCTAGGTGTGAACATCGCCCGCCGCGGGCAACAAGGAATCCCATGAGGACGGCCGCCGAGACCGAGGTCCGGCGGCCGTCCGCCGTCCGGGTGCTCACCTTCCTGCTCGCGACGACGGCGGCGGCCACCGTCGTGGTCGAGCTGCTCAACTGGTGGTACGCCCCGGAGCAGGGCTTCGGCCTGGCCGTGCGCACCGGTTGGGCGATGCTGCGCTCGTTCGGCTTCCTGCTGCTGATCGGGCACGTCCGCCGGGGCCGCACGGTGGCCCGTCCCTTCGGGCTGATCCTCGGGGTCACCACGATCTTCGCCGTCGGCCGGCTGATCGTGCCCCGGCAGGGGGTGCCGCCGCTGCCCGGGCTGCTCGGCTTCGGCGTGCTCACCGCGCTCTGTGTGGCGGTGGTGTGGATGCTCTACCGCTCGTCGGCGCTCGCTGGGCATCTCGTCCGGCACCGGCCGCGGCTCGTCATCGACAAGGCCGGCATCTCCTGGCGGGAGACCCCGCCGCGTCGGCCGCAGGCCAGCGGTTGGCTGCTGACCAGCCGAGTCGCGGCGTTCACCTACAGCCCGCTGATGCTGGTGCCGGCGCTGGTGGCCGGAGGCGCGATCCTGGACGACCGTTTGTCCGCCGTACCGGCCGTGCTGTTCTGGTTCGGCGCCGGCATCGCGGCCAGCTACGCGGTGCTGTTCTGCACCGCGTTCCTGATGCGCGGCAAGGACTGGGCACGCGGCCTGCTCGTCGTCGTCACGCTGGCCGTCCTGGCCGTGGACCTGCCACTGTGCTGGTGGCTGCTGGGCGTGGACGGCCTGATCCGCGACGGCGCCCCGCTGCTCGCCGCCGCCGCGCTGGCCCTGTACGGCCTGCGCCGGGCGGCCCGCGCCCCAGACGCCGCCGCCCCGGTCTGAGAGCCCGGCAGACTAAGCCCCGGGTTCGAGCGGTGCGCGACCTGAGAGGGGGTTGGCAGGCACTGTCGAGCTGCCCCGGATATGGGCCGGCTATATCCGTACCCCGTGCATGCCGATCCGGCAGTGGCGGGGATCTGGCGCCCTAGGTGGGCGGCGGGCGTGGCTCCGGCCGTGATCGACTCGGGATCGCCGAAGTCGGGGTGATCGGGCGACGTGGACACCCCGATATCGGCGATCCCACGT
>NZ_JBFAPG010000134.1:0-12982 GCF_040675595.1 Micromonospora sp. NPDC049580 | reverse complement strand
GTAGCGCAGTTGCACCCGCACCTCGGTGCCCCGGTCGCCCGGGGCGGGCGCGAACCGGACCCGCCCGGCGTTGGCCACCCGGGTGCCCGGCAGCGAGCGCCAGGTGATGGCCCTGTTCGGCTGGTCGTCGACGATCTCGGCGTCCCACTCGACGTGGCGACCGGCCGGGCCGCGCGCGACCCAGTGGGAGCGGCGCAGGTCGTCGGCGCGTACCGACTCCAGGTGCGCCATGAACGTCGGCAGGTTCTCCATGTCGCGCCAGAACCGGTACGCCTCCGCGGGCGACCGGTTCACGGTCACCGCAATCTCCATCCGGATCACCCGGGCGCGGGCCCGTCGCGCGCGGCCGGCGCCGATGGCGACGGCCGCGTCCAGGGCGGTGATGCCGGCGATCGCGGCGGTCGTCAGCGCCAGGCGCCGTCGGCGGTCACCCCGACGGTCGGCCATCGCCCGGCCCAGCAGGGTGAGGTCGAGCGCGTCACCGGCCACCCGCGTCCACGCCCAGCCGACAGGGCGGCGGCCGGTGAGCAGGCCGACGGCGTGCACCAGCTCGCGTGCGCCGACGGCCGGGACGACCGCCTGCGCCGCCGGGGAGTCGTCCACCCCGGTCAGTCGCGCGAGGGATCGGGGTGCGGCCAGGGCGCCCACGCCCAGGGCCAGACTCAACAGGCCCAGCGCCCTCGGCAGGGTCGTCGGGACCGGCCCGTCCAGCTCCGGCAGGAGCACCGTCTCCACTCGATCCATGTCCGGTCCCTTCCGCGGGGCCGTGCCCGCCGACGCGCGGCGCACCGGCGGTGGGTCCGCCTCCGTGACGCTATGCGGTACGCCCACCCCAGGAGACCGATTCGGGACAGAACGCCCAAAGGCCGCTCATCCCACGCGTACCCGGGTCCTCCTACAGCGCCCAGCGGAGCACGGTGATCAGGCCGACGACGGTGAGCGCCACCAGGACCAGACCGATCACGGTCGCCACCAGGCAACCCAGCGCGTCCCGCCACGAGTCGGGCTCAGCCGAGCGGGGGCCGAACTCGGTCCAGGTGACCGGGGCGGGGCCCTCCCGCTCGGCCTGGCGGACCAGCTGGGCGAGCCGCGCGCCCGCCACCGGCCCGAGCCGGTCGGTGGGGTCGGCGATCACCCTCAACGCGCGCAGACGTCGCCAGGCGCCCGGGTAGGACCTCTCGAACGCGACGACCTCCTGCGCGCCGGCGTCCTCGGTGAGGAATCCCCACCGCCCAGCCTCGGCCACGTTGCCCACCTGCCGGTACAGCGCGGCACGCCGGGAGCGCAGCTCCAGGTCGTCGGGGTACGCGGCGTTCAGGCTCGTCAGCCGCTGCATCGCGGGGTGGACGTGCCCACGCCGCAGGTCGGCCTCGACCTTCGCCAGTACGCGCTCTCTCGCCATGGCGGACATTGTGAGCGGTACGCCTGCCGCGCCGACATCCAAATTCCGCCGAGCCACTGTTCAGCCTCTGTCCGGCTGCCGACCACCTGGACCCGCTTCACGCTCTCGCCCTGAACGACGCCCGCGCTGAGCGTTAACAGCCCCCCGCAGCGGGTAGCCGCCATCCGTTTCTAACCAGCGCGCGCCCGGGGAGGTGGGATGTCGGCGACCAGTGCCTTCTTCGAGCGGCTGGCCGCTGCCTGCCGGGATCCGCGTTTTCAGAAGGTGTGCGGAAGCGTGCGCTTCGACATCGGGAGCGGGGACGACCTGGAGCAGTGGCTCCTCGTCATCGACCACGGCGACATGCAGGTGTCCAGGAGCGGCGACCCCGCCACCACCGTCATCAGGGTGTCCGCGCAGGTCGCGGACGCGATGGCGCGCGGTGAGGTGAACGGGCTGGCGGCGATCGCCCGCGGCGAGATCCTGGTCGACGGTGATCTCGGCCTGGCGTTGCGCCTCGGACGGCTGTTTCCGCGAGCAGCCGGCCGCCCCACCGAGTCGGCCCGGCAAGCGGAACGTAGCCGATGAGGGACATCCCCGGCACCGTGTCGTGCATCGACGGGAACACGTTCATCGTGTCGGACGCCAGTGGCGACGTGCATTCCTCCCCGGCCACCCCGGTCGGGCTGTTCGCCGCCGACACCCGCTTCCTGTCCCGCTGGGTGCTCACCGTCAACGGTGAACGCATGGCCGCCCTGTCGGTGGACGACAGCCAGTACTACGAGGTCACGTTCTTCGTCGTGCCGGGTGGGGCGGTCGACTACGTCGAGGCGGACGTGTCCGCCATCCGGCGACGACACATCGGCCCGGACCTGACCGAGTCGCTGACGATCTTCAACTACGGTCAGTCGATTGTCGACCTGGACGTCCGCCTGGAGGTGGCGGCCGACTTCGCCGACATCTTCGAGATCAAGTTCGACCTCCACGACAAGGTCGGCAGCTACTACACCCAGGTCGACGCGAACGAGTTGCGGATGGGCTATCGGCGCGGCACGTACCGGCGCGTGGTTGTCGTGTCGGCGAGCGAGCCGGCCACCGTCGATCCGAGCGGCTTCCGGTTCGCCGTGCGCCTGGAGCCCGGGCAGCAGTGGACCACCCGGTTGCAGGCCGCCATGCGGGCACTGCGCCCGGACGGCGTCGACCTGCGTGACGCCCTACGGGCGCAGCGCCCGGACGACTCCACTCTGCCGGACAGCGTGCGGGAGTGGGTCGCGCAGGCGCCGACACTGGACACCGATAGCGCGGCGCTGCAGCAGGTGTACCACCGCAGCCTGGTGGACCTGGCGGCGCTGCGCTTCGCGCCGCTCTCGCTCGGCGGCGCGACCGTACCCGCAGCCGGGTTGCCCTGGTTCATGACCCTGTTCGGCCGCGACAGCCTGCTGACCTGCCTGCAGACCCTGCCCATCACACCGTCGTTGGCCCCGCCGACGCTGCGGATCCTCGCGTCGTTGCAGGGCGCCCGGTCCGACGACGTCCTGGAGGAGGACCCCGGCCGGATCCTGCACGAGCTGCGCTACGGGGAGTCTGCCGCGTTCGAGGAACAGCCACACTCGCCCTACTACGGCACGGTCGACGCGTCGCCCCTGTTCGTGGTGCTGCTCGACGAGTACGAGCGGTGGAGCGGCGACACCGCGCTGGTGATGGAGTTGGAGCAGGAGGCTCGCGCGGCCCTGACCTGGATCGACACGTACGCCGACCTGACGTCGACCGGCTACGTCTGGTACGAGAAACGCAACCGCGCCACCGGCCTGGACAACCAGTGCTGGAAGGACTCCTGGGACAGCATCTCCTACGTCGACGGCCGGCTGCCCGGGTTCCCGAGGGCCACGTGCGAGACCCAGGGGTACGCCTACGACGCCAAGATGCGCGGGGCGCGGTTGGCGCGCGCCTTCTGGGGCGACCCCGACTACGCCGACCGCCTGGAAAGCGAGGCGGCAGAGTTGTACGACCGCTTCAACCGCGATTTCTGGCTCGACGACGACGGCTACTACGCCCTCGCGCTCGACCACGACGGGACGCCGGTCGACAGCCTCTCCTCGAACATCGGGCATCTGCTGTGGAGCGGCATCGTGCCACCCGAGCGGGCCGCACGTGTCGTCGAGCACCTGATGGGTCCGGCGCTCTTCTCGGGCTGGGGGGTGCGGACCTTCGCGGAGGGGCAGGGCCGCTACAACCCGCTCGGATACCACAACGGCACGGTCTGGCCGTTCGACAACTCCTTCATCGCCTGGGGCCTGCGCCGGTACGGGTTCGGCACGGAGGCCGGCCGCATCGCCGAGGGCATCCTGTCCGCCGCGACCTTCTTTCAGGGCCGGCTGCCCGAGGCGTTCGGTGGGTACGACCGCAGCACCACCCGCTACCCGGTCCGGTACCCGACCGCCGGCAGCCCGCAGGCGTGGTCCAGCGGGGCGCCCATGCTGCTGCTGCGCACCTTGCTCGGCATCGACCCGCACGACGACCATCTCGCCGTGAACCCCGCGTTGCCGGCCGCCTTCGCCCGGGTCGCGTTGCTGGACATTCCCGGCCGGTGGGGCCGGGTCGACGCGTTCGCCCGCCACCGGCCTGACCGGCCGCCGTCGACGGATGGAACCGCCTGACGGTCACTCCGGACTGGCGTGCAGGACGTCGCGGGCCTGTTCGGCGGCGCGGGTGATGCTCTCGCTGATGAAGTCCAGGAAGCGGGCGATGTTCTCCAGGCGGGCGGCGGCGGGGGTGTGCGGACCGAGGACGGCGACGCCCTGGCGTGCCGTCTCGACGAGCTGGTCGTTGGCGCGGGCGCTGGCGATCGTCGCCTGGTAGAAGAGCTCGTTGTCGACGACGTAGCGGTCGCGGCGGCGCTCGTCGCGCTCCCGGCGCACGAGGCTCTGGCTCTCCAGGAAGGCGATCGCCTTGGAGATGGACGCCGGGCTGACCTGGAGGCGCTGGGCGAGCTCCGACGCGGTCAGGCTGCCCGTGTCGGTGGTGAACAGGCAGGTCAGCACCCGGGCCGACATCTTGTTCAGGCCTGAGGCCATGAGGACGGTCGTGAACGTCTCCTCGTACTCGGCGACGGCCTCGGCGTCACGGCCGTGCGGCTGCGGGACCGACTCGGCCGCGCGGGCGGAGGCGGGCGCGCGTCGGCGGGCGCGGCGTTCGGTGGCGCGGTGGGCCAGGTCGGCGCGGTAGGCGTTCGGACCGCCGTTGCGCAACACCTCGCGGGTGACAGTCGAGGTCGGACGGTCGAGCCGCCGGGCGATCTCGGCGTACGGCAGGCTTTCGGCCAGCCCCAGCGCGATCTGCTGGCGTTCCTGCTGGGTGAGTCTGCCTCCCGGCATCGCGATCTCCTCGGTGGTGGTTTCTCGGAGCGCCTCGGCGCGCTCCCACCATAGCGTTCACCCTCATCCGGTTGCAATGGCACATCGCCGTAGCGTTGCGTTATATTCCGAACCATTGCAACACTTTCAAGCCCTTGAGCTGCTGGTACGTTGATTTAATGCAACAGGCTTGTTGCCGGCCCATGGAAAGCAACGTAGCGTTTCCCACATCAGAAACACCGGAACGAGCACCAGGAGAACGTGATGCAGAGCTTCCCGACCCCCGCGCCCATCTCCGCCGTCCTGGACATCCCCGCCGGGCGCGTCCAGTTCATCGCCGCCGACCGCGCGGACACCACAGTCGAGGTCCGGCCCACCGACGCCGGCCGGAGCCGCGACACCCGGGCCGCCGAGCGGACCACCATCGCGTACGCCGACGGCGTCCTGCGGGTCACGACCGCGACCCCTGCCAACCAGCTCCTCGGCCCCTCCGGCTCGGTGGAGGTGACCGTCCAACTGCCCGCCGACTCCCGCGTCGAGGTCCGGGCCGCCAGCGCCGAGCTGCGCGGCGTCGGACGCCTCGGTGACGTCACCGTCGACGGCGCGTACCGCCACATCAAGATCGACGAAGCCGCGAGCGTGCGTCTCACCGCGATCGACGGCGACGTCGAGGTCGGCCGGCTCAACGGCCCGGCCGAGATCAGCACGACGCGGGGCGACATCCTCGTCGCCGAGGCCCGGCGCGGCGCGGTCGTGCTGCGTACCCAGTCCGGCGACATCTCGGTCGCCGCCGCCAGCGGCGTCTCGGCCGCCCTGGACGCCGGCACCGGCCACGGCCGCGTCAGCAACGCCCTCACCAACACCGGCATCGCCGACCTCGACATCCACGCCACCACCTCGCACGGCGACATCACCGCCCGCAGCCTCTGAACCCCCAACCCCTCAGGAGTACGACCATGACGACGAACAATTCCTCCTCGACCAGCTCGACCTGGACCGGCATGGTGCCGGTCGACGACACGGCCCTGGCCGTCACCGACACCGGCGGTTCGGGCATCCCGGTGGTCTTCCTCAACGGCCAGTTCGCCACCCAGGGGTACTGGCGACGCGTCATCACCGACCTGGGCACCGGGTGGCGGCACATCACCTACGACGAGCGAGCCCGCGGCAGAAAGTCGGGGCGCTCGGCGGACTATTCGTTCGAGGCAGCCGTCCGGGACGTCGACGCCGTTCTCGCCGCCCGGGGCGTGGACCGGGCAGTGCTCGTGGGCTGGTCGTACGGCGCGGTCGTCGGCGCGCACTGGGCCAACCGGAACCCGCACCGTACCGTCGGCGCGGTGCTGGTCGACGGCGCGTTCCCGCACGACTGGCTGGACGAGGCCATGGAGCAGCGCATCCGGAAGCTGTTCCGGCGGATGCGGTGGTTCATGCCGCTGCTGCGCCCGACGGGCCTGGTCCCGCGGATGAACGCCGACGAGCAGGCAGAGAGCAACATCGAGCTGGGACGGCTCTCCGCCGAGCGCGAGCTGGGCCCGGTGCTCGACGCCATCACCGTTCCGGTGCGGTACGTGGTCGCGTCGGGGACGTCCTTCGGCAGCAAGGGCGACGAGCAGGAACGCATCCGTGCCAGCCTCGACGCGGTGACCGTCCGCAACCCGAACATCCGGGTCGGCGCGAAGGTCGCCAGCAACCACGGCGCGATCCTCAAGAAGGACTTCGCAGCGGTCGCCACCGCCGTACGCGAGGTCGCCGCCCTCGACCGCGAGGTCCGCTGACCCACTCCGCCCGCCGGGTCCCCCGGTCGCCTCGCGCGGCCGGGGTCGCCCGGTGGGCGACCCTGCGGGTCGTGGGCGCCCGATACGACCTGGACAACGGGCGGGTCTCACTGGTGGCCTGACGACGTCCCCTCCCCCGGCCGTCCGTCCGGTACGGGCGGCCGGGTGGACGTCGCGACCGGCGGCTGTCGCACCGTCCAGGTGATGGCGGGTGGGTGGACCCGGGCGCACACCGGCCCGCCGGTCGCGTCCGTCAGCCCCAGACTGCCCACCAGCAGCCCGTTGCCCTCGTGCGCGGCGCGCAGCAGCTCGGTCGGAATGTCGGTGAACATCAGCTTTGCTCGCCGGAACATCGCGAACCCGTCATCGGACAGCGCGCCCCAGCTCAGGTACAGAAACCGCGCTCCGGGGCGCCCGTGCACGAATGGTCCGCCGACGTCCAGCACCCCGTCGACCTCCCGGCTGGACACCTCGACGTACCAGCTCGCCTTGGCCGCGTCGGCCCGTACGCGATCGATCACCTCGGTCTTGCGCTGGATTCCGACGTGCACGTTGCCGAGCCGCAGCGCGTCGGCGTCCGCGCCGGCCCGACGGCCTGGGAGGTCACTGCCCTCGATCCGGATCCGCACGCCACCGACTCTAGTTTCTCGGCGCCGACCGCCCGGTTGCAGCACCCCGCGGGCGGTACGTCATGAGGACGACGCCGGACTCGAAGGGTTCGGCGGACACCAGGTCCAGTCGTGCGGGCGGTCGCCCGCCGTCGAACAGCGCCTTGCCCTGGCGCAGGAACAGGGGGTGCACCAGGAGGTGAATCTCGTCGATGAGCCGGAGATCGGCAAGGGAGCGGATCACCGCCAGACTGCCGTACACCACGATGTCCCGCCGGATTCACGCTTGATCTCGGCGATCTCGTCGGGGTCGATGCGCGCGATCCTCCGGGTGCCCTTCCAGTCTGCGATGTTTCCCGAGGCGGAGACGACGATCTTTTCCAGGGCGTCGAGTCGCTGGGCATATCCGCGGACGGCCGCCGGTTCGTCGGGGTTGCGGGCGGCCACCGGCCAGTAGCCGGCGAAGTCGGCGTGGGTGACCCGGCCCAGCATCAGGCTGCCGGCGCTCTCCACCAGATCCCGCTCGTACCTCTGCAGCTGGTCGTCGGCCAGCAGCCAGTCCATCTCGTCGTCCGGGCCGGCGACGAATCCGTCCAGGGTGATCCACATCGACACGACGATCTTCGGCATCCCAGTCCTCCATCATGGTGCGTTGATGCTGGTCAGCGACCGCCGCCGAGCGCGGCTCGGACCGGTTCCGGTGTCCGGTCGGGAAAGCGCTCCTGGAAGTCGACGACTCCGACCCACGTCGGGCGCAGGCCGATCCGGACCATCCGGAGGCCCGGCTTGTCGATCGCCGTCAGGTAGGCGTCGCCCACCTCGTCGCCCATCCCCGCGCGCTGGATGACGGCGTACTCCGGCAGGACGCCCTCGACCTCCGTCAGGGTGACCTTCCCGCGCAGCATGAGCACCTCGGGTAGCCCGTCGGCGGTGTCGATGCAGATCGCCACGTCCGGTCGGGCACGCAGGTCGCGGATCTTGTACGTGCCGGCGAACGCGCCGACGACCAGCTCGTCGCCGGTCCACAGGAAATTCACCGGGATCAGCCGCGGCGTCCCGTCCCCGCTGGTGTAGGCGAGCCGGGCCAGTGGCGCCCCGAGCAGGCGCCGCGCCACGGGGGTGTCGAGCAGCTGCTCGGCCCCCGGCGTTTCAACGACCTGCTCGGCGGGCTCCCCGGGGTCAGCCCGAACGTGCTGAGCCAGCGGCTGCGCGAGCTGACCGAGCACGGCGTGGTGCGACGGCGGGACCTGGGGCCGCCGACGCGTGTCCACCTCTACGAGCTGACCGAATGGGGGCGCGCACTGGAGCCCATCCTGCTGCAGTTCGGCCGCTGGGGCAGCCAGTCCCCGCAGCTCCCCGAGGGCGCTCTCGGCATCGACTCCCTGCTGCTCACCCTCAAGGCGGGGTTCGATCCGGCGCGAGCGGCCGATCTCCGCGGCGTCTACGCGTTCCACATCGACGCCGACACCTACCTCGCCGAGGTCGCCGACGACTCGGTGCAGCTGCGCCGCGGCACGACCCCCGAACCCGACGCGACACTCACCACCGACATCGACACCCTCCGAGCCGTCTGCGGGCACCAGATCACCGTGGCGGCGGCAGTGGACGCGGGCGTGCTTGACCTGACCGGTGACAAGGACGCCACGCAGCGCCTCACCGATCTCCTCCTGACTCCGTTCACACCCCGCGCCTTCGCCGACGACGGCACCTAGCGGGGCGGGTGACGCCGGCGCTGCCCCAGCCGGGCCAGCATGTTCTGGTACGCCTTGGTCCGGTCGGCCGCTCGCGGGGACAGCACGTCGGCGCTCATTCCCGCGGACGCTTCGCGCGCGGCAGCGGCGGCCGCCGCGTCGACGAGTGCCCGAAACGCTCGTTCCCGCTCCCGGTGCCGTTCGGACCAGGGTCGGACGGCTCTCGCGGCGAGGTACAGGCCGGCCGCGACGCAGCCGACCGCGATGAGCAGCAGGAACAGGAACGCCACCACCTCGTCGAAGGAGGGCAGAGCCCCGGCCCGGCCGACGGACCGCTCCAGTTGCCGGTCGTCGAGGGCGTCGAGGTAGTCGCCCGCGCCAGCTCCGCCCAGGACGACGAACACCAGGAAGGCGATCACCTGCATCAGCAGGCCGTACCGGGATCGATCGATCCAGGCGGCCGGCGAGGCCGGCCTCGACGCGTACGCCGCACCGAGCCGGAACGCCGACGGTACGAGCACGATCGCGGCGGCCAGCCCACCCGCCACGAGCTGGGCGCTCAGGATGCCCGCGACCCGCGGATCGGGCCAACCCCGGGCCAACCAGGTGACGAGGACGAGGAGGCCCGTCCACCCGGCGACGAACGTCAGCGCACGCCGCACGGCTGCCGCCCGCGCCGCCGGCCTGGCCCGTTCCGCCTCGGCGGCCTGCCACTGGTCGATCTGCCGCTGCGCGGTGCGGCGCTCCTCGGCGGCCTGGTGTCGCTGCGCCTCCCGCCGGGCCCGCTCGTCGGCACGCCGGGCGTCCTCCGCCTCCCGCCGGGCGCGCTCGTCGGGGCCGACGAACGGCGCCAGCAGGTGGGGCCGGTTCGGCTCCCGCAGCGGATGCCGCGGTGGCAGGTCGGCGGGGGCGCGCCACCCGAGGTCGGTGCCGAGCACCACCCGCATTCCACCGACCAGCCGGTCGGGCAGGAGCGTCGCGACAGCGGAGGCGTCGCGTCGGGCGTCGAGGCCGTCGACGATGAGCACCAGCCGCTCGCCCCGCCGCTCGCACGCCTGGGCCGCGTCGACGTACCGGCCCAGCAGGTGCGCCTCCCGGGTGGACCAGGTGAAATGGCCCGGCATGGACCGGTCGGTCAGCTCGACCAACTGCTCCAGCACGACGTCGACGAACGCCTCGCGGGTCTCCCGCTCGGTGCGGCCGGCGACGACGAAGTACGACACGACCCGTACTCCCGGGGGCGGGTGGAGCACGAACCAGGACAGCAGCGCGGTCATCCCGGTGCCCGGGGCAGCCTCCCACCGCAGGTACGCGCCCGACCCGTCACCCGTGCAGAAGGCCGCGAGCCGCGCCAGCTCGGCATCGCGGTCGAGCAGGTCGGCCGGGGCGATCCGGTGCACCTCCGCCAGGTACGCCGACCGTACGACCGGGCCGAAGGTGTTGTACTGGCGGCTGTGGGGGCCGAACTGGACGCCCTGGGCGTGGCGGGCGTCGATGCCGCGCGACCGGTCGTCCTCCGACTGCCCGCTGTCGCCCATCTGCCCGGCTGCCTCAGTTGAAGGTGATGTGCTGGGTGCTGTAGCTGCCGAGTTGGACGCCCTTCGCCCCGCGCAGGTCGACCTGCCCGATCTCGGTGCGCACCCCGGTCGCCTCGGCCCTCGCCAGTAGCTCCCGCGCGAGGCTGAGGATCTGCTCGTCCCGGTCGACGCCCGCGCGGGTGAGATCGTCGGCGAGGTGCACCTGCCAGACGCCCGAGTCGGTGCCCCCGGCCTCGAACGCTCGCAGCGCCTCCTGGCCCTCGCCGGTCAGCCGGCGACGCACCAGGCCCCGGAAGCTCTCGGCGGCATCGCGGACCGCGGCGCTTGTCGCGTCGGCCACGCCTGTCGACGCGCCGAGCGCCAGGGCGGCGAGAAGCAGTTCCACACCGTCCACGGGTACCTCCGTCATTGCTGCCATCAGCGTTCCCCTATTGCACCATCCGGGCGCCGCGTGTGGACACCCGCGCCGGCTCCCCCGCCGGGACCGGCGGAAGCGACGGCGACCGTCCACGCAGGTGAGTTCGGGCGTGCAGGGCGAGCGCGGCCAATGTGTCCGGATCACGACACGCCCAGGTGGAGTGAGCCGCGGCGGTTCCGGCACGGGCGCTGCACGCCTGGGCCCACCGCACGAGCCGCCGTGGCTAGGGTGCAGACATGGTTGATCGGCGCCAGGTGATGAACTTCCGCGTCCGGGCTCAGCAGCTCGACCGGGACGATGGCGCGCTCGCCGACACCGCCGTCCTCGACATCGGGGTGCAGAACACCGGTCCGGACGGGGCCCGGTGGGCCCTCGCTGTCCGTGGGGTCGACGTGACCGCGATGTCCGACGCGGACGTGGTCCTGCTGTGGACGGTGCGCGGCGCCCCGCACCTCTACCGCCGAGCCGATGTGGGCCACGTGGTGGCCGCTGTCGAACCGTTCTCCGACGCCGACGCGGGCAAGCGCATCTACGACGCCGCCAAGCCGTTGAAGGCCGCCGGCATCGACAACCTCGCCGCCCTCGACGAGGTGGCCGCGCGCATGCGGACCATCGTCACCACGCCGACGGTCAAGGGAGAGGTCTCCGGCCGCCTGGCCACGGTGCTGCCCGAGCCGTACCTGCGGTTCTGCCGGGTGTGCGACGCCACACACCTCTACGAGATGCCGTTCCGGCTCGCCGCCGCGCGGGCCGGCCTGGAGCTGCAACTCGACACCTCGCCGCCGATCCTGCGCCGCATCACCGGGTTCACGAGGGCCGCCGCCCCGGTCGACCGGTTCGACCTGGTCCGCGCATACCTTCGCCTGCTCGGCCCGGCCACCCCGCAACAGGTGGCCGGCTATCTCGACGCCCCCGTGAAGGACGTCAAGGCGCGCTGGCCCGACGACGTGGTCGAGGTGACGGTCGACGGCGAGGTGCGCTGGCTGCTGGCCGCCGACGACAAGGCGCTGGAGTCGGCCGACGCCACCACAAGCCGCCTCCTCGGCCCGTTCGACCTGTTCCTCCAGGCCAGGGACCGGGCGACGCTGGTGCCCGACCCCGCCCACGCCAAGGAGTTGTGGCCGGTGCTGGGTCGGCCGGGCGCCGTCCTGGTCGACGGCGACCTGGTGGGCACCTGGCGACCCCGCAAGTCCGGCAGGACGCTCACGATCGCGGTCCAGCCCTGGCAGAGACTGTCGGCGGGGACGCGCGACGCCATCACCGCACAGGCCGAACACCTCGCCGCGCATCGCGACGTGTCGCTCGCCAGCGTCGACTTCGCCAGCTAGCGGCCAGCACGACGAACGGCCGATCGGCCGGTACGGACGAGTACGCCGTGAAAGACTGTGGGGCGTCCTCGGCCGTCGACACCAGTCAACGAGCCCCCTCCCCCATCGGCCGCGGCAGGCACCGGCGCCCGGCGCGTGGAAGGGGCGAGGATGCAGCCAACCTGGCTCGTGGCGCTCTCCTGGGCCTCGCTCGCGGTCGGTGTCGTCAGCTTCGCGATCGTCCTCGCCGACACCTATCTCTTCGGGCACCGTCAGCCGGTCAAGGTCATGGAGATCGTCTGGCTGGTAACCGTCCTCTACGTCGGTCCAGCGGCCGTTTGCCTCTACTGGAAATGGGGCAGGCCCGAGGCGCTCTCGCCACGGCGGCGGGACGATCAACCTCGACGGCCCCACCGGGGCATCATCCTGACCCAGGTGTCCCGTTGTGGCGCGCACTGCGCTCTCGGCTTCATCGTCGCCGAGGTCGCCCTGTACGCCGTCAGATTCGACCCGGCCCAGAACGGGCTGTGGATCGCTTACGCCGGCGACTATCTGGCGGCGGTGACGATCGCTGTTCTCTTTCGGCTCTTCGACCGGCCGGATCGCAGCGTCGCACAGATCGGGTACGCGCTGACAACAGTCGTGAAGATCGAACTGCTGACGATCACCGCGTTCGAGGTGGCGCTGTTCGCGTGGTTGACGCTGGCGCATCACATGGTCTTTCCGGAGCCAACCCTGCGACCCGACAGCCCGACATTCTGGTTCGCCGGCCAGATCGGGCTGATCGCTGGCTTCATCACGGCCTGGCCCGCCGCCTCCTGGCAGGTCGGCCGAGGGCTGAGCGTCGCGCCCCGCTGACGTCGCCAGACCTCACGCTGACGGTCGCGGCGAGGCCCGGACGGGTCCCGCCG
>NZ_JBFAPG010000133.1:0-12993 GCF_040675595.1 Micromonospora sp. NPDC049580 | reverse complement strand
GCCGCCGGCACCGGTGTGCTCGCCCTCGGCGGCGGCGCCGTGCTGGCCGAGGAGACCCGGGCGGCCCTGGTGGGGCATCGGGTCGTCCACCTCTCGGTGGAGCTGCCCGACGCGGTGAAGCGGGTCGGGCTCGGCGCGGGCCGGCCGCTGCTGGCGATCAATCCGCGCGCCACCCTCAAGCACCTGATGGATCAGCGCCGGCCGCTCTACGCCGAGGTGGCCACCGAGACGGTGATCACCGACGGCCGGACCCCGGCGGCGGTCGTCGCCGAGATCGCCGCCCTGCTTCCGCGCTGACGCCGGCCCGGCCCTCCGGGCGGCGGTCGGTGCGTTCGCCGCCCGGTGCGGGCCTCCGCTCAGGTGCGAGCGACCAGGTCGAGGACGTCGGCCAGCGCTTTCGGCTCGCTGAGCATCGGCCAGTGCCCGGTGGGCAGCTCGTGCAGCTGGCCGTCGGCCAGGCCGGTGAAGAACGGGTGCCCCTCGTCGATCATCTGCCGCACCACCGCCAGCGGGAAGGTGCTGGCGACCAGTGCGGTCGGCACCGGGCGGCCACCCGTGCGGCGTACCGGATCGGTCGCCGTCCGCAGGGGCTGCGCGGTGCAGCGCTCGCGCAGGAGGGACAGCGTCGGCTCGTCCAGGCCGGCCAGGTTGGTCGGGTCGGCCGCCGGGTCCCAGGCCGGCGGTGGCAGCAGGTACCCGTCGCCGATCGCCGCGCGCAGCCGCTGCTGCTCCGGCGGCGGCACCGTGTCGAACTGCGCCGTGCCGTCCGGCAGCGGCCCGCTCTCCACGTAGACCACCCGGGCGATGCGGTCCGGGATGACGTCGGCCGCCTGGGCCACCGGCATGCCGCCGCCCGAGTGCCCGACCAGCAGCACGTCGCGCAGATCCTCGACCTCGATCAGCCGGACGATGTCGGTGGTGTGCGTCTGCAGGGTCACCTGCGGCCCGGCGAGGTGGTGGCGCTCGGCCACCCCGGTCAGCGTCATCGGGTGGACGTCGTGGCCCTGCGCGCGCAGCAGACCGGTCACCTCCCGCCACGCCCAGGCGCCCAACCAGAACCCGGGCACCAGTACGAACGTCGCCATCTGTCACTCCTTCTCTCGGCTACCGAGCGACCGTACGATCGAAACCGGACAGGATCCGCCCGGTTTGAAGGAGTGGCCCGTGTCTCATCCCGCCGGTCGGGTGCTGGCCCTGCTCGAGCTGCTCCAGGCCCGGCACCGGGCGACCGCCGGCGACCTCGCCGACCGGCTCGGTGTGGACGAACGGACCGTGCGCCGCTACGCGGCCACCCTGGTCGAGCTGGGCATCCCGGTGCTCGCCGACCGGGGCCGCCACGGCGGCTACCGGCTGCATCCCGGGTTCAAGCTGCCGCCGCTGATGCTCACCGACGACGAGGCGGTGGCCGTGCTGCTCGGCCTGGTCGTCGCCGAACGGGTCGGGCTGGCCACCGAGCTGCCGGCCACGGCGACCGCCCTGGCGAAGATCCGCCGGGTGCTGCCGGCGGCGTTGGCCGACCGGCTGACCGCCGTGCAGGAGCACCTCGGCTTCACCCTGCGGCGGCCCGAGCCCCAGGCGCGACCGGCGTCGGGCACCCTGCTGGCCCTGGCCGCGGCCGCCCGGCACCGGCAGCGGGTGAGCCTGGACTACCGCTCGTGGCGCGGTGAGCTGTCGCATCGCGACCTCGACCCGTACGGGCTGGTCTTCCACGCCGGCCGCTGGTACGTCACCGGCCACGACCACCGGCGCGGAGAGGTGCGCACCTTCCGACTGGACCGGATCGGCGCCGTGACGCCCGGCGCGGCGACGTTCACGGTGCCGGACGGCTTCGACGCGGTGGCGTGGCTGACCCGGTCGCTGGCGGGCGTGCCCTACCGGCACGAGGTCGAGGTGCTGCGGGAGACCGACATGGTCGCCGCCCGGCGGCGCATCCCGGCCGGTGTGGCCGAGCTGACCGCCAGCGGCGACGGGGTGCTGCTGCGGGCCCGGGCGGAGAGCCTTCCCGGTATGGCGGCGCTGCTCGCCGGGCTGGGCTGCGCGTTCACCGTGCGCCACCCGGACGCGTTGCGCGCCGCCGTGGCCGAGCACGCGCGCCTGCTGGCCGACTGGGCCGCCCGGCCAGCAGGTGGACAGACGCGGTCGCCACGCCGTCCGCTGGACTAGGCTGCCGGCGATGGACGAGGTGACCCGGATTCCGGTCGGCGGCGAACGGCCGTACGACGTGCTGGTCGGGCGCGACCTGCTGGACGCGCTGCCCGGGCTGCTGCCCGGCGCGACCCGGGCGGCGGTGCTGCACACGCCCCCGCTCAAGGCCCTGGCCGACGCGATCGGCGAACGGCTGCGCGCGGCCGGCGTCGAGCCGCTGCCGATCGAGGTGCCCGACGCCGAGTCGGGCAAGCAGATCGAGGTGGCGGCCGCTTGTTGGGACCGGCTGGGCGCGGCTGGTTTCACCCGTACCGACGCGGTGGTCGGCGTCGGCGGCGGCGCGGTGACCGACCTGGCCGGCTTCGTCGCGGCCTGCTGGCTGCGCGGCGTGCGCTGGGTGCCGGTGGCCACCTCGCTGCTGGGCATGGTGGACGCCGCCGTGGGCGGCAAGACCGGGATCAACACCGCCGCCGGCAAGAACCTGGTCGGCGCGTTCCACCCGCCGGTCGGCGTGCTGGCCGACCTGGCCACCCTGGACAGCCTGCCCGCCGTCGACCTGGCGGCCGGGCTGGCCGAGGTGGTCAAGTGCGGCTTCATCGCCGACCCGGTGATCCTGGATCTCGTCGAGCGTGACCCGGCGGCGGCCACCGACCCGCGCGGGCCGGTGACCCGGGAGCTGATCGAGCGGGCCATCCGGGTCAAGGCGGACGTGGTCGCCGGCGACCTGCGCGAGTCGGGCCTGCGGGAGGTGCTCAACTACGGCCACACCCTGGCCCACGCCATCGAGCAGGTCGAGGGTTACCGCTGGCGGCACGGCCACGCCGTGGCCGTGGGCCTGGTGTACGCGGCCACGCTGGCCCGGCTCGCCGGCCGGCTGGACGCGTCGACCGCCGATCGGCACCGGCGTACCCTGACCGCGCTCGGTCTGCCGGTGAGCTACCCGGCCGACGCCTGGGAGCGGCTGCTGGCCGTGATGCGGGTGGACAAGAAGGCCCGGGGCAGCCGGCTGCGGTTCGTGGTGCTGGACGCGCTGGCCCGCCCGGCGATGCTGGAGGGCCCGGACGACGCGCTGCTGGAGGCCGCCTACCGCGAGGTGGCCACCCCGTGAAGGTGTACGTGTTGAACGGGCCGAACCTGGGCCGCCTCGGCACCCGGGAGCCCGCCGTGTACGGCTCGACCAGCTACGCCGACCTGGTGACGCTCTGCGAGGCCACCGGCCGGGACCTGGGGCTCGACGTGACGGTCCGGCAGACCGACGCCGAGCACGAGCTGCTCGGCTGGCTGCACGCCGCCGCCGACGAGGGCGCCGCCGTGGTGCTCAACCCGGCCGCCTGGTCGCACTACTCGTACGCGGTGCGCGACGCCTGCGCCATGCTGCGCGGGCCGCTGGTGGAGGTGCACCTCTCCAACATCCACGCCCGCGAGGAGTTCCGGCACCACTCCGTCGTCTCCGCGGTGGCGACCGGGGTGATCTGTGGTCTCGGCATCGACGGCTACCGCCTCGCCCTGCACCACCTGGCCACCCGCGCAGGGGTCGTCCCGAGCGGGGACCGGGCGATTCGACGCAGCTAGTAGACTCCTAGGGTCTGTCCGCCAATTGATGATCAAGGCAGGAAATGGCCTCCACCAACGACCTCAAAAACGGCCTGGTACTCAACCTGGACGGCGAGCTCTGGGCCGTCGTCGAGTTCCAGCACGTCAAGCCCGGTAAGGGTGGCGCGTTCGTGCGCACCACGCTGAAGAACGTGCTGTCCGGGAAGGTGGTCGACAAGACCTTCAACGCGGGCACCAAGGTCGAAACCGCGACCGTGGACAAGCGCACGATGCAGTATTTGTACGCCGACGGCGAAGACTTCGTCTTCATGGATCTGGAGACCTTCGACCAGATCACCGTGCCCGGCGGCACCGTCGGCGAGGCAGCCAACTACCTGCTGCCCGAGGCGGAGGCGACCGTCGCCCAGCACGAGGGTGTGCCGCTCTACATCGAGCTGCCCACCAGCGTCGTGCTGGAGGTCACCTACACCGAGCCCGGCCTGCAGGGCGACCGTTCGACCGGCGGCACCAAGCCGGCGACCGTGGAGACCGGCGCCACCGTGCCGGTTCCGCTGTTCATCACCACCGGTGAGAAGATCAAGGTCGACACCCGCGACGGCCGTTACCTCGGCCGCGCCTGATGGCTGAGGGTCCCAAGCAGCAGATGCCGGCGCGCCGTAAGGCGCGCAAGCGGGCGCTGGACGTCCTCTACGAGGCCGACCTGCGGGATCGGCCGCCCGTCGAGGTCCTGTCCGGCTACCTCCAGCGCATCGAACAGCCCCGCCCGGAGCACCTGGGTTACGCGGTGGGCCTGATCGAGGGGGTCGCCGAGCACCTCAACCGCATCGACGAGCTGATCGCCAGCTACGCCGAGGGTTGGACGTTGGAGCGGATGCCGGTGGTCGACCGCAACCTGGCCCGGATCGCCGTCTACGAGTTGCTCTACGTCGACGAGATCGACGACGCGGTGGCGATCAGCGAGGCCGTCGAGTTGGCCCGGCAGATGTCCACCGACGATTCGCCGCGGTTCCTCAACGGCGTGCTCGGGCGCATCGCCGAGTACGCCACCCGCTGAGCGGCCGCGTAACCCGTACGACGAGAAGGGCCCGTGCCATCCGGCACGGGCCCTTCTTTCGGTGAAGCGACAGCTCAGGAGGCGAAGAACGCCCGGGGGTCGGCCACCAGCACGCCGTGCTCGGTGAGCCGCTCGATCAGACCCGACGGTGAGGCGTCGTAGACGATCGCGAGCGCCCGCAGGTCGTCGGCGCGGATGGAGAGCACCCGGCCGTTGTAGTCACCGCGCTGCTGCTGGATGGCGCGGGCGTAGCGGGCGACGTAGGCCAGGTCCTCGGAGGCCTCGTCGTAGAGCCGCTCCAGGTCCAGAACGATCTTGCTGGTGGGCTCGTGCCGGACGCCGCTGCCGTCCGGCAGCAGTTCCGAGACGGGGACCCGGTAGAACTCGGCCAGCTCGGCCAGACGGGACACCGTCACGGCCCGGTCGCCACGCTCGTACGAGCCGACCACCACGGCCTTCCACCGCCCGTTCGACTTCTCCTCCACACCCTGCAGGGAGAGGCCCTGCTGCTGGCGGATGGAGCGCAGGCGTGCGCCCAGAGATTTGGCGTATTCAGAGGGCATTCGGACACTCCCAGTGCTGCTCGGGGTTCTCCCGTCGATCGCTACGGAGCGTGACGGTACGGGGAATGCGACACGTGGTCAAGTGGTCGTGACCTTACCGTTGGGGAGCACCGAGGGAGTTATCCCCATTTCGTCGGCCTGATCCGGTGGTCAGCGGCCGCCGTCCGTCGGCCCGGTGACCACTGGTAACGTGGCGTGAAGCCTCGGTCGGGTTCGCTCGCGCTCGCCGGCCGGAGGTGCCCGACATCCTTTAACGACCCGTCCCGTGAGGCGGGGAAGGAGGTCCGCCGTGGCATACCCACCGGCTGCCCGCTCGTCACCACCGCGACAACCCTCGGTGAAGGTGATCCTCGCCAGCGCCGACGTGCAGCGCGTGGTCGACCGCATCGCCCACCAGATCCTGGAGAAGACCCAGGGCGCCGCCGACACCGTGCTGCTCGGGATTCCCACCCGGGGTGCGCCCCTCGCGCGGCGGCTCGCCTCCCGGATCAGCACCTTCGAGGACGTCGTCGTCCCGGTCGGTGTGCTCGACATCACGCTCTACCGCGACGACCTGCGCCGGCACGCGACCCGCGCGATCGGCCCGACCCAGGTGCCCAGCGGCGGCATCGACGGCAAGCGGGTGATCCTCGTCGACGACGTGCTCTTCTCCGGGCGCACCGTGCGCGCCGCGCTCGACGCGCTCAACGACGTGGGCCGCCCGGCGTCGGTGCAGCTCGCCGTCCTGGTCGACCGCGGCCACCGTGAGTTGCCGATCCGCGCCGACTACGTCGGCAAGAACATCCCGACGGCGCTCGCCGAGAGCGTCAAGGTGACGCTCGCCGAGACCGACGGCGCCGACGAGGTCAAGTTGTACGGGGGAACCACCTCATGATCAGGCACCTGCTCTCCGGCGCGGACCTGGACGCCGACACCGCCACCGAGATCCTGGACACCGCCGCCGAGATGGCCACGGTCGCCGGCCGCGAGATCAAGAAGCTGCCCGCGCTGCGTGGCCGGACGGTGGTGAACCTCTTCTACGAGGACTCCACCCGCACCCGGATCTCGTTCGAGGCGGCGGCGAAGCGGCTCAGCGCCGACGTGATCAACTTTTCCGCGAAGGGGTCCAGCGTCGCCAAGGGCGAGAGCCTGAAGGACACCGCGCTGACCCTGCAGGCGATGGGCGCCGACGCGGTGGTCGTGCGGCACCCCGCCTCCGGCGCCCCGCACCGGCTCGCCAACTGGGTGGACGGGTCGGTGGTCAACGCCGGCGACGGCACCCACGAGCACCCGACCCAGGCGCTGCTCGACGCGTACACCATGCGGGCCCGGCTGGGCCGGCTGGCCGGCCTGTCGGTCGCGGTGGTCGGCGACGTGCTGCACTCGCGGGTGGCCCGCTCCAACGTCCTGCTGCTGTCCACCCTCGGCGCGAAGGTCACCCTGGTCGGTCCGCCCACCCTCATCCCCGTCGACATCGCCGGCGCGCTCGCCCCGGGCACCGACGTGTCCTACGACCTCGACGCCGTGCTGCCCGACGTCGACGTGGTGATGATGCTGCGGGTGCAGCGGGAGCGGATGAAGGACTCCTACTTCCCCTCCGCGCGCGAGTACTCCCGCCGTTATGGGCTGGACGGCCCGCGGATGCGCCGCCTGCCCGAGCACGCGATCGTCATGCACCCGGGCCCGATGAACCGGGGGATGGAGATCACCCCCGAGGTGGCCGACTCACCCCGCTCCACCATCGTCGAACAGGTCACCAACGGGGTCTCCGTGCGGATGGCTGTTCTGTACCTGCTGCTCGGAGGGAACAACCGGTGACCGCGTACCTCATCACCAGCGTGAGCATCGTCGGCGCCGCGCCGACCGACCTGCTGATCCGCGACGGCGTCGTCGCCGAGGTCGGTCCGGGGCTGTCCGCGCCGGACGCCGTGGTGGTCGACGGCGCCGGGCTGGTCGCCCTGCCGGGCCTGGTCGACCTGCACACCCACCTGCGCGAGCCCGGCCGGGAGGACGCCGAGACCGTCGAGTCCGGGTCCCGGGCGGCGGCGCTGGGCGGCTACACGGCGGTCTGCGCGATGGCGAACACCTCGCCGGTCGCGGACACCGCCGGCGTGGTCGAGCAGGTCTGGCGGCTCGGCCGGGAGGCCGCTCTGGTCGACGTGCAGCCGGTCGGCGCGGTCACCGTCGGGCTGGCCGGCGAGCGCCTGGCCGAGCTGGGCGCCATGGCCGACTCCGCGGCCCGGGTGCGGATCTTCTCCGACGACGGGCACTGCGTCGCCGACCCGTTGCTGATGCGCCGGGCCCTGGAGTACGTCAAGGCGTTCGACGGGATCATCGCCCAGCACGCCGAGGAGCCCCGCCTCACCGAGGGCGCCCAGATGCACGAGGGTGAGGTTTCCACCCGGCTCGGTCTGATCGGCTGGCCGGCGGTCGCCGAGGAGGCGATCATCGCCCGGGACGTGCTGCTGGCCGAGCACGTGGGTAGCCGCCTGCACGTCTGCCACGTCTCCACCGCCGGCAGCGTCGAGGTGCTGCGCCAGGCCAAGGCCCGTGGCGTACGCGTCACCGCCGAGGTCACCCCGCACCACCTGCTGCTCACCGACGAGCGGGCGGCGACCTACGACCCGGTCTTCAAGGTGAACCCGCCGCTGCGCACGGCCGCGGACATCACCGCCCTGCGGTCCGCGCTCGCCGACGGCGTCATCGACATCATCGCCACCGACCACGCCCCGCACGCCGTGGAGGACAAGGAGTGCGAGTGGGCGTACGCCCGGCCGGGGATGCTCGGCCTGGAGACGGCCCTGTCCATCGCGCTCGACGTGCTCGGCCCCGAGTGGGACCTGATCGCCGAGCGGATGTCGCGCACCCCCGCCCGGATCGCGGGGCTGACCGGGCACGGCGTCGACCCGGCGCCCGGTGTGCCGGCCAACCTGACCCTGATCGACCCGGCCGCCCGCCGCACCATCGAGCCGGCGGAACTGGCCAGTCGCAGTCGCAACACCCCGTACGCCCGCATGACGCTGCCGGGTCGCATCGTGGCGACCTTCCTGCGCGGCGAGCCGACGGTCCTGGACGGAAAGGCTGTCAAGTGAGCAAGCGCAGACCCGCGATCCTCGTCCTCGAGGATGGGCGCACGTTCCCCGGCGAGGCGTACGGCAGCGTCGGTGAGACCTTCGGCGAGGCGGTCTTCAACACCGGCATGACCGGTTACCAGGAGACGCTTACCGATCCGTCCTACCACCGGCAGGTGGTGGTGCAGACCGCGCCGCACATCGGCAACACCGGCGTCAACGGCGAGGACGACGAGTCCGGCCGGATCTGGGTGGCCGGCTACGTCGTCCGCGACCCGGCCCGGATCGGCTCGAACTGGCGAGCCACCGGCAGCCTGGAGGACCGCCTCGCCACCGAGGGTGTGGTGGGCATCAGCGGCGTGGACACCCGTGCGTTGACCCGGCACCTGCGTGAGCGGGGCGCCATGCGGGTGGGCATCTCCAGCGTCGAGAAGGACCCGCAGAGCCTGCTGGCCCGGGTCCGGCAGTCACCGCAGATGGTCGGCGCGGACCTGTCCGCCGAGGTGACCACCGCCCAGCCGTACGTCGTCGAGGCGCTCGGCGAGCACCGGTTCACCGTGGCGGCGCTGGACCTGGGCATCAAGCGCAACGTGCCGCGCCGACTGGCCGCGCGCGGGGTGACCACCCACGTGCTGCCGGCCTCGTCGAGCATCGAGGACCTGCTGGCCACCGGCGCCGACGCGGTCTTCCTGTCGCCCGGCCCCGGCGACCCGGCGACGGCCGACGGCCCGGTGGCGCTGGCCCGGGAGGCGCTGCGGCGGGAGGTGCCGCTGTTCGGCATCTGCTTCGGCAGCCAGATTCTCGGCCGGGCGCTCGGCTTCGGCACCTACAAGCTGGGCTACGGCCACCGGGGGATCAACCAGCCGGTGCTCGACCGGGCCACCGGCAAGGTGGAGGTGACCAGCCACAACCACGGCTTCGCGGTCCGGGTGCCCGGTGCGGGGCAGGGCGCGGTGGTTCCCGACCAGGTGATCGACACCGACTTCGGCGGGGTGCGGGTGTCGCACGTCTGCCTCAATGACAACGTGGTCGAGGGGCTGCGGGCCGTGGACGTCCCCGCCTTCACCGTGCAGTACCACCCGGAGGCGGCGGCCGGCCCGCACGACGCCGACTACCTCTTCGACCGTTTCGCGGAACTGATCGAAGGCCGGACCCACAGCAAGGGGCGCAGCAATGCCTAAGCGGACCGATCTCAAGCACATCCTCGTGATCGGCTCCGGGCCGATCGTCATCGGGCAGGCCTGCGAGTTCGACTACTCCGGCACGCAGGCGTGCCGGGTGCTGCGCAGCGAGGGCATCCGGGTCAGCCTGGTCAACTCCAACCCCGCCACGATCATGACGGACCCCGAGTTCGCCGACGCCACGTACGTCGAGCCGATCACCCCGGAGTTCGTGGAGCTGGTCATCGCCAAGGAGCGCCCGGACGCGATCCTGGCCACCCTCGGCGGCCAGACCGCGCTGAACACGGCCGTCGCCCTGCACGAGGCCGGCGTCCTGGACAAGTACGGCGTCGAGCTGATCGGCGCGAACATCGACGCCATCAACCGGGGCGAGGACCGCCAGCTGTTCAAGGAGATCGTGGCGAAGGCCGGCGTACGCCTGGGCGTCGACGACCCGGCCGGGCTGGTGCCCCGCTCCCGGGTGTGCCACTCCATGGACGAGGTCGAGGCGACAGTCGCCGAGCTGGGCCTGCCGGTGGTGATCCGGCCGTCGTTCACCATGGGTGGCCTGGGCTCCGGCATGGCGCACACCCCGGAGGACCTGGCCCGCATCGCCGGCGACGGCCTGACCGCCAGCCCGGTGCACGAGGTGCTCATCGAGGAGAGCGTGCTCGGCTGGAAGGAGTACGAGCTGGAGCTGATGCGCGACCGGCACGACAACGTGGTGGTCGTCTGCTCGATCGAGAACCTGGACCCGATGGGCGTGCACACCGGCGACAGCGTCACCGTGGCCCCGGCCATGACGCTCACCGACCGGGAGTACCAGCGCCTGCGCGACCTGGGCATCGCGGTGCTGCGCGAGGTCGGGGTGGACACCGGCGGCTGCAACATCCAGTTCGCGGTCAACCCGGTCGACGGCCGGATCGTCGTGATCGAGATGAACCCCCGGGTGTCGCGCTCCTCGGCGCTGGCGTCCAAGGCGACCGGCTTCCCGATCGCGAAGATCGCCGCGAAGCTGGCCATCGGCTACACGCTCGACGAGATCCCCAACGACATCACCCTGAAGACCCCGGCGGCGTTCGAGCCGACCCTCGACTACGTGGTGGTGAAGATCCCCCGGTTCGCGTTCGAGAAGTTCCCCGGCGCGGACCCGGAACTGACCACCACCATGAAGTCGGTGGGCGAGGCGATGAGCCTCGGGCGCAACTTCACCGAGGCGCTGAACAAGGCGATGCGCTCGATGGAAACCAAGGCCGCCGGCTTCTGGACGCAGCCCGACCCGGCCGACGCGACGCGGGAGAACACCCTCACCGCGCTGCGCATCCCGCACGACGGCCGGCTCTACACGGTGGAGCGGGCGCTGCGTCTCGGCGCGTCGATCGCCGAGGTCGCCGAGGCGTCCGGCGGGATCGACCCCTGGTTCCTGGACCAGATCGCCGCGCTGATCGAGCTGCGCGCCGAGATCGTCGACGCGCCGGTGCTCGACGTCGAGCTGCTGCGTCGCGCCAAGCGGGCCGGCCTGTCCGACCGGCAGCTCGCCGCGCTGCGTCCGGAGCTGGCGGCCGAGGACGGCGTACGGACCCTGCGCCACCGCCTCGACGTGCGCCCGGTCTACAAGACCGTGGACACCTGCGCGGCCGAGTTCGAGGCCACCACCCCCTACCACTACTCCACGTATGACCTGGAGACCGAGGTCGTGCCGTCGGGCCGGCCGAAGGTGCTGATCCTGGGCTCCGGCCCGAACCGGATCGGGCAGGGCATCGAGTTCGACTACTCGTGCGTGCACGCGGTGCAGGCGCTGCGGTCGGCCGGTTACGAGACCGTCATGGTCAACTGCAACCCCGAGACGGTCTCCACCGACTACGACACCGCCGACCGGCTCTACTTCGAACCGCTGACCTTCGAGGACGTCCTGGAGGTCTGGCACGCGGAGGACTCCTCCGGCCGGGCGGCCGGCGGGCCGGGCGTGGTCGGCGTGGTCGTGCAGCTCGGCGGGCAGACCCCGCTGGGGTTGGCGCAGCGGCTCAAGAACGCCGGCGTGCCGATCGTCGGCACCTCCCCGGAGTCGATCCACCTGGCCGAGGAGCGGGGCGCGTTCGGCGCGGTGCTGGCCCGTGCCGGGCTGCGCGCGCCGGCGCACGGCATGGCCACGTCCTACGACGAGGCCAAGACGATCGCCGACGAGATCGGCTACCCGGTGCTGGTCCGACCGTCGTACGTGCTGGGCGGGCGGGGCATGGAGATCGTCTACGACGACCCGACGCTGCGCGACTACATCGGTCGGGCCACCGACATCTCCGGCGACCATCCGGTGCTGGTGGACCGGTTCCTCGACGACGCCATCGAGATCGACGTGGACGCCCTGTGCGACGCCGACGGCGCGGTCTACATCGGTGGCGTGATGGAGCACATCGAGGAGGCCGGGATCCACTCCGGCGACTCGTCCTGCGCGCTGCCGCCGATCACCCTCGCGGGGTCGCACCTGGCCGAGGTCCGCCGCTACACCGAGGCGATCGCCCGCGGTGTCGGCGTGCGCGGTCTGCTCAACGTGCAGTACGCGCTCAAGGACGACGTGCTCTACGTCCTGGAGGCCAACCCGCGCGCGTCGCGGACCGTGCCGTTCGTCTCGAAGGCGACGGCCGTTCCGCTGGCCAAGGCGGCCGCCCGGATCGCGCTCGGCGCGACCATCGCCGAGCTGCGCGCCGAGGGCCTGCTCCCGGCGACGGGCGACGGCGGCACGATGCCCGCCGACGCGCCGATCGCGGTCAAGGAGGCGGTGCTGCCGTTCAAGCGCTTCCGGACCCGGGCCGGCAAGGGGATCGACTCGCTGCTCGGCCCGGAGATGAAGTCGACCGGCGAGGTGATGGGCATCGACACCAACTTCGGGCACGCCTTCGCCAAGAGCCAGTCCGCCGCGTACGGGTCGCTGCCGACCGCCGGGAAGATCTTCGTGTCGGTGGCCAACCGGGACAAGCGCGGCATGATCTTCCCGATCAAGCGGCTGGCCGACCTGGGCTTCGAGATCGTCGCCACCACCGGCACGGCCGAGGTGCTGCGCCGGCACGGGATCGCCTGCGAGCAGATCCGCAAGCACTACGAGGCCGGCGAGGGGGAGGACGCGGTGTCGCTGATCCTCGGCGGCGACGTGGCCCTGGTGGTCAACACCCCGCAGGGCTCCGGCGCGAGCGCCCGCTCCGACGGCTACGAGATCCGCAGCGCCGCCGTCACCGCCGACATCCCCTGCATCACCACCGTTCCGGGCGCGGCGGCGGCGGTCATGGGCATCGAGGCGCGGATCCGGGGCGACATGCAGGTCCGCCCCCTGCAGGACCTGCACGCCACCCTCCGGGCGGCCCAGTGACCCTGTTCGAGCGGGTCGTGCGGCCGGGGTTGTTCCGCCTCGGCGGTGGCGACGCCGAGGCCGCGCACGAGTGGACGCTGCGGCGGTTGGCCGGGCTGTCGCGGCG
>NZ_JBFAPG010000132.1:0-13059 GCF_040675595.1 Micromonospora sp. NPDC049580 | reverse complement strand
GGTGAGCGCCGACGAGACGATGTCGTACCAGGTGATCCGCCGGCCGCACTTCGGGCAGTCCGGTTCGTCGCCGCTGACCCACAGCGGCCCCGACGTCGGTGGTCAGCCGATCCGGTCGGTCCAGGTCGTGTCCAGGATCAGCTGGTACGCGCTGATCCGCACCGGGGCCAGCGTCAGCAGCTCGTGGGCGAGCAACTCACCCGTCCTTGGGTCGAAGATCAGCAGAGACTGCTGGTCGTGTTCGCGGTCGTCGAAGGTGACCGCCACGCCAGCCCGGCCCGCGCGATCGGTCACCCGCCCCCGCCAGCGGAAACCGGGCACGTCGGCGAGTACCCGCAGCACTTCCGCCCGGGTCGCACGCGGCACGACGTACCGCGCGTAGAGCGTACTGACCTCCTTGCTCGCCGCACCCGGGCCGTACTCGACCTGGAGCAGTTCGCGCAACTGCGACGGGTCGGCCGGCGGTGGTGTGAGCTCCATGGGCGGCAGGGGGATCATCGCCCCCGGATTGCCGCCGACTGCTGGACCCGCTCCGAGTTTGCGCTGCCAGTAGGCACGAGACTCCTGGTCCGGGTACTGCGGCTCCAGCTGCGTGTTGATCTGGCTGCCGGTCCCGTCGGCGGCCTGCCAGACCTTCGACTCACCGGCGAACGCGACGTGGTGACGGCCATCGGCTGAGGTCATCACCGGATCGCCCCACTCCTTCGTGTGGTGGTACATGTAGCGACCGCCGTGCAGGTCGTACTCCGCGTCCTTGATCTTGCTGGCCAGCGCGCGCAGCTGCGGGCCGGCCGCCGGTGGGTCGGCGTCGAACTGGTACGCGACCGGCACGAGCACCGTTCCCACCGCGCCACCGGGCCCTCCCGGACTGTCCGGCTTGTGCTCATCGAACGGCTGGAGGACGGCCACCGCGCCGGCCGCCACCGCCAGCGTCCCGGCCGTCAGGACCAGCCGGCGAGTCGGGCGTACGCGACGACGCCCGTCGTCCGGCTCGGTGGCGTCGGCCCGGTCGATCAGATCGCGCGCCGAGGCCGGCGGCGGTGCGACGGCGACGCTGCGCGCGGGGTCGGCCGGACCGAGGAGGGTACGGGTTCGCTCTGCTCCGAACATCACAGATCCTCTCGGGTGGTCGCCAGCACCGGACGCCGGGATGGAACCGGCCGGTCGGACATCGCTTCGCTGAGACGGCGGCGGGCGCGATGCAGGCGGACCGCCGCGGTCGCGCGGGTGCAGCCGAGAACCTGGGCCGCTTCGGACACCGTCAACTCCTCCCAGCCGATCAGCCGGAGGATCTCCTGATCGAGATCGCCGAGGGTGGCCAGCGCGGCCCGAACGTCGGCGATCCCCACGCTCGTGTCGGCGCCGGACGAGTCGGCCACCCTCGTCAGCTCGGCGGCGGTGATCGGCACGACGTCGGGGGCGGTACGCCGGGAGCGCCACTGGTTCGCCAGCAGGCGGCGGGCCACCCCGTACAGCCAGGGCAGGCTGCGGTCCGGAACCTCGCCGCGACGACGCCACGCGACGACGAAGACCTCCTGAGCGAGCTCGGCCGACGCCTCGGAGTCGGCGAGCCGACGCAGGCCGTACCTGACGATGTGCGCGTAATCGGCGGCGTAGAGGCTGTTGAACCAGCCCTCGTCGCGTTTCTCCGGTGGACCCACCCGAACCCCCATTGCCTCGGCGACCCTCACCCTGGCTTGTGTCGCGGGAGGCCCGACGATTACCGCCCGGATCGCTTTCGTGGTCCCAGCGCCCTCTCCTGTCAGACCCATCGTGGACACTCCTGGCCGTGCATGTAGGCGAGTTCTGGAGTGTCGTGGAGCGGGCACGAGCCGCGGCAGGCACAGCGGCGGACCAACCCCAACGCGACGGTCAGCCGAGCGCGGTCGCCGAGGCCCTGGTGGCGGAGCTGATGCGGCTCCCGCTGCCGCACATCGTCGCGTTCGACCAGGTGCTCGACGAGGTGGTGGACCAGGCCGACACCTGGGATGTCTGCGCGGCATGCTGGATCATCGAGTACGGGTTCCTTTCCGACGACGGGTTCTCCGACTTCCAGGCCGGGCTTGTCGGTCTGGGCAGAAGAGCGTTCGAGTCGGTTGTGCGCGACCCCGACTCGCTCGCCGACCATCCCGCCGTGCGGCAGATAAGCGCTTCGGAAGGCCGCGACCTGTGGATCGGCGACGAGGCTCTCCAGTTCGCCGCGGAGACGGCGTACGAGCAGCTGACGGGTAACTCCGAGGCCTTCTGGGACGCCGTCGAGGCAACGCGATCTGCGACCCCGCCAGAGCCCAGCCCGGAGCCTGACGACGATCGCTGGGACCTTCGCGACGAGGACGAGTGGCGAAGGCGGCTGCCTCGGCTCCTCGAGCTGTTCCGCGCCCGCCGACTCGCGATGGAGTAGCCGGTCAGCTGCTGTGGCGCGCTCCCATGGAAAGGGACGACCCCCGTCGGGGGGAGACGGGGGTCGTCGACGGTTCGGCTCCGGGGGGGTCGAGCCGAACCACTCAGCGGTCACGGGGGGTGCAACCGCCGAGGGTCTGTCTGTTTCGGGGATGTGAGAACTCGTCGTGCGAACAAGTCTGCCTGAGCGGACCCGTCACGTCGAGTGGTGTTCACTCCACTCAGCGCGAAAATCTCCTCGCGGAGTGTGAGCGCGGTCACGCCGACCGGAGTTGGAGGCGCCCGCCCGCAGGTCCGAGGGGTGGCCTGACCCCGGGCACCCGCCGACGATAGACCATCCGGCTAGACTTTCGCGCCGTGGGCCGAAGTGCCGCTTTCTTCGATCTGGACAAGACCGTCATCGCCAAGTCGAGCGCCCTGGCGTTTGGTCGGCCGTTCTACCGGGACGGGCTGATCACCCGGCGTGACGTGGTCAAGTCGGCGTACGCGCAGCTGATGTTCCGGCTGGGCGGCACCGACGAGCAGACCATGGCCCGAACACGGGACTACCTGGCCGCGCTCTGCAAAGGCTGGCAGGTGGAACAGGTCCGCCAGATCGTCGCGGAGACGCTCCACGAGCTGATCAACCCCTATGTGTACGCCGAGGCTGCCGCTCTGATCGAGGAGCACCAGGCGGCCGGGCGGGACGTGGTGCTGGTCTCCGCGTCCGGCGAGGAGATGGTCCGGCCGATCGGCGAGCTGCTCGGGGTGACCGACGTGATCGCCACCCGGATGGCGGTGCGGGACGGCCGGTACAGCGGCGAGGTCGAGTTCTACGCGGCCGGTCCGAGCAAGGTCGAGGCGGTCGGCGAGTTGGCCACCGCGCGCGGCTACGACCTGGCCGACTCGTACGCCTACTCCGACTCGTACAGCGATCGTCCGCTTCTGGAGTGCGTGGGTCACCCGAGCGTGGTCAACCCGGACCGGCAGCTGCGCAAGCTGGCCTCGGAGAACGCCTGGCCGGTGCTGGAGTTCCGGCATCCGATCCCGCTGGGTCGCCGGCTGCGGGAGCGGCCGGGGGTTCCGGTGGCCGCGGCAGCTCTGGGGGTCGGCGTGGGCGTCGCCATCGGCATCGCCTGGTACGGGCGGCACCGTCGCACCCGCTCCACCGCCACCGCCTAACACCCCGCCGCACCCCGCTCTCCGGCCGATCATGGACTTGTGGTGGGCGCCTTCGACGCTTTCGCGACTCTTGCAAGGCACCACAACTCCATGATCGACGCCCTGAGGGCGGGCGGTGCTCAGGCGGCGGCGAGGATCTCGTCGCCGATGGTGGTGAGCTGGTCGGCGCCGACCTCGACGGCCGCCATGTAGTGCCGTAGCCAGGAGCGCAGCCCGTCCGGGGTGCCGGTGGCGAACGCGCCGGCCGAGCCGACGTACTCGGGCTCCCGTTCCCGGTGACCGACGTCGACGCCGAGCAGGCCGCGCGGGTCGAGGCCGCTGGCGAGCAGCACCAGTCGGGCGGCACCGCGCGCCACGACGCCGGACGGCCCGGCGAACGGACGCAGGTTCAACAACTCTCCGTGTACGACGGCGGCGAGCACCAGCGGGGAGACCTTCGTGCCGCCGGCCACCAGAGCGGCGAGCCCGTCGAGGCGGGCGGCGACCACCGGGTCGGGCACCGGTCGGCCCAGCTCGGCCTCCCCCACGATGTCGCGAGCGGCGAGGACGTGCAGCCGGGCGAGTGCCTGCCGGGGTGCCTTCGGCCAGAGTTCACTCAGGCCGGGCAGCGCCCCGGCGACCCGCAGCGCCCCCTGGAGCACCGGGTCGGTGACGGTGCCGGCCCGGACCTCCTCACGCTCGTGGACGGCGCCTTCGAGCGCGATCGCGGAGTGCGGCTGCGAGACCGGCTGCCCGTCCTGCGTGCAGTCGCCGAAATGCGGCAACGGCAACAATCCGCTATCCAAGCCGGACGCGATCCGGGTGCTCGACGTGGTGCTGGAGAATCTGCCCGCCTGAGGCACCTTGCATGAATCCCGATGGCACTGGGCACAATGACATGGGAGCGCTTCCATCGATGCTTGTGTTCCAGTTAGCCCCCGCGCCCGAGGAGAAGCCGTGGCCGACACGATCGCTGAGACCGTCGACCTGCTCTACACCATCGACCAGGACCACCTCACCCTCGACCAGCAGATCGCACTCGGGGCGGCGCTGGCCGCCCTGGCTCAGGCGGAACGACTGGAGCAGATCAACGAACGGCTGCGCAGCATCCACCAGGTGCTCAACACCTGGTCGTTGCGCGCGACCGTGGACGGCCGCTGACCTTCGCGGGGCCGGTCCCGCGGGGCGGACCGGTCGGGGGTGGGAGCGCCAGGGCCACGGGCCGGCGGTGGTTGCCCGGCTGTGCGAGACTCCGGCGCACCATCCCCCTGAGGAGAACACATGCAGCTCGACAACTTGCAGACCCTGCAGCAGTTCCACATCCGCCAGCGGCTGCGGATGATGGTCAACCAGTACGAGGTCCGGGCGGTCGCGCCGGACGGCACCGAGGGCGAGTTGCTGGCGTTCGCGCAGCAGAAGCGGCTCGCCTTCAAGGAGCAGGTGACGATCTACACCGACGACTCCAAGCAGCAGCCCCTGCTCGGCTTCAAGGCCCGTCAGCGCATCGACCTCGGCGCGACGTACGACGTCACCGACGCGGCCGGCAACGCGATCGGCCTGTTCCGCAAGGACTTCGCCCAGTCGCTGCTCCGCTCCACCTGGCACGTCGAGCAGGCCGGCCTGCCGCAGGTGACGGGTCAGGAGCGCAGCCTGCCGGTGGCACTGCTGCGCCGGTTCGTCGACTCGCTGTCCTGGCTGCCGTACCACTTCGACTTCACCGCCGGTGGTCAGCCGATCTTCTCCGTGGTGAAGAAGTGGGGCCTGCGCGACAAGTACATCGTCGAGGTGCAGAACCCGCAGATCGACCGTCGTCTCGTCATCGCGATGGCCGTCGCCCTCGACGCGCTCCAGTCCCGCTGACGCACCCCGGCTCGCACCCAGCCACCCACCCCCTCGGCCGCTGACCGGGACAGGGCCCGCAACCCTGTCCCGGCCAGCCGGCCGCGGTCGGATCAGCCCGGCGGTCGGATCGGCCGGCGGTCGGATCGGCCGGCGGTCGGATCAGCCCGGCGGTCGGATCGGCCGGGCGCAACCCGTCGGCGCGACCCGCGGCCCGAAGACACCGGCCAGCCCGGTGGTATCCAGCAGGGCCTTGTTCAGCCGCGCACCGGGCCGGCGCGGGCCGTCGACGCGGCGACCCGGGTCAGGCCCGGAAGGGGTGTGAACGCCACTTCGACGGTCACCAGCACGTCCAGCCCGTCGAGGAGACAGTCGATCAGGCGGCCAGCGTTGCGGTGGGCGATGTCCGCGGCGGACGCGCACGCCACCGCGTCGCCGTCGAGCGCCCGGGCAGCGCCGGCCAGCGCACCGAGATCAGCGGCCACCGCCGCCCGCTGAGCCGCCATCCCCGCTGCGGCGACGGCGGCACCGAACGTCCCGACCAGCACGAAGACCAGTCCCAACGCGAGCAGTAGCAGGGTGGCGCCACCTCGCTCCGCGTCCGGTCGACCGCCATCGTGTCGCTCATCGTTCGGGCCGTGCCCGCGCGACCGAGCGTCAGAATGCCGCATCACCAACTCCCCTCGCTGGCGCCTGGTTCCACGGCTGCGACCGCTGTCGCGACAACGGTGATCCGTGGTAGCCGGCCGCCCAGCGCGCGGACGGGCGCGCGGACCGTCGCCTGCACCTGGTCGCCGTCGACCGACACCGACACCTCTGCTCCCGGTGGCGCCGCGCGCTCCCCATCTGCGCTGTCGGCCCCCCGGGCGGCGGCCAACGCCACCTCCCGGGCCGTGTGCAGGCAACTCGCCTGGGTGCTGACGGCGTTGACCGCGGTCAGGCCGGCGAGCAGCAGCAGGAGGAGCGCCGGCAGGCCGGCCGCCAGCTCGGCGGTGAAGGAGCCCCGGTCGCCGCCGACGAGGTGGGCCGACCAGCTACCGTCGCACGCCCGCCCGGGGGTACCCGGTTCCCGACCATGGCCGACCTGCCGGCGCCCGATCACTTGAGCGCCCGGTCGATGACCGCGGTCAACGCCGACTGGACATTGCCGGAGGTCAGCACCTTCAACAGAATCCCGGCGAAGGCCACCGCGGCGAGCGTGCCCACGGCGTACTCGGCGGTGTTCATCCCGTCGTCGCCGCGGAGTCGGGCGATGAGTTTGCGCATGCGTCTTTCCTTTCTCGAAGGGTCAGAGCACGTCGCCGAGGACGGCGACGATCACCGGCACCAGGCCGGCGAGAATGAACGCGGGCAGGAAGCACAGCCCCAGCGGCAGCACGATGAGTACGCCAGCCCGGCGGGCCGACGCCTCGGCGGCGGTGGCCCGGTCGGCCCGCAGGTCATCAGCGAGACGGGTCAGCGCACCGGCCAGCGCGGCGCCGCTGTTGGCCGAGCGGAATGCCGCCGCTGCCATCCGCTCGGCTCCCGGCACCCCGTCCAACGCCGACCACGCCTCGACCGGGCCACCGCCGAGGAGCAGGGTGCGGCCGACCCGGGCCAGTCGGCTGGCGAGCGGGCCGTCCAGCGCCTCGGCCACGGCCAGCACCGAGCGGTCCACCGGCGCACCCGCCCGCATCGCCGCCGCCAGCAGGTCAGCGGCGAGCGGCAGGTCGGCGGCTTCCCGGAGTCGCCGGCCGCGCGCCGCCGGGGACTCGATCCGCCGCAGCAGCACGTCCAGCAGGACCGCGGTCGGAACCGCACCGAGCAGCCCGAACCAGCCCCCGACGACCACCGCCACGGCGAGCCCGGCCATCCCTGCCGCGAGCCGGATCGCGTCCGGTCTCCGCCGACTCTCCACACCGCCGCTACCCGAGCCGCCCTGAGCCAGCGAACCGCCCTGAGCCAGCGAACCGTCCCGAGCCAGCGAGCCGCGCCGACCCGCCGAGCCGGCTGGGCGCTCCGAACCGCCCGGGGCGGCCTGGCGCTCCAGGCCGTCGGGGCGCACGGAACCGTTCCGACCCGGCCATCCGTCCCGGCCCGGCCAGCCGCCCTGGGTCACCCGCCGGGGTGGGCGAGCCGGGCCGCGCTGGCGCAGCCGCAGCGGCACCACGAGAAGGGCTGCGACCACCAGGCCGGCGACCACGAGCAGCACCGGGGACATCAGGCGGCCCGCCCCGACGCCGCGCCCAACCGCTCGGCCCAGAACAGGCCGACAATCTGTAGGGCGACCGCGAGGACCGCGCAGACCCCACCGACCGTGCTGTGCAGGAGCACTGCCAAGGGATCGACCCCGATCCCGTAGCCGAGCGCGATCCCGCCGAGCGGCAGTGCCGCCAGCAACCAGGCCGTGGCACGGGCACCCGCCGCCTGTGCCGCTGCGGCGGCCAGGCCCCGGTCGGTCGCCCGGGCGTCCGCCTCGATCCGCTCGACCAGTTCGGCCAGTGGTGCGCCGGTCCGGTCCGCCAGCCGCACGGCGGCCGAGGTCAGCTCGCTAAGCCGGTCGACTCGGCCCGCCCCCTGGACGGCGGCGATCTCCAGGGTTGGCGGGACGGGCAGGCCCGCCCGGAGGTCGGCGGCCAGACCGCAGAGCAGGTCCAGGCCGCGCCGCCGAACCAGCTCTGCCTGCCGGCTCGTCCTCCAGCGGAGCAGGGCGCGCACGGCCAGCGTGCCGTAGCCGGCCACCGCGACCGCGGCCACCGGCCCGGCGGATACGGCACCGACACCTGCCCCCACCAGGCCAACCAGCAGCAGCACACGCCTCGGCGACCGACGCACGCGTACCGGATGGGCCGCGTACGACCCACCGGCCTTTTCGTCCGCCGGGTCAATGAGGCGGTGGTCCGCCGGGTCGACCCGGCTGTGGCCCGGATGCTCGACGGCCACCAGGGTCTCGGTCTCCGGCCGGGCGGTGCCAGCCGGGCGGCGAGGATCCCGACGGATCGGCGGACGTGCCGGGCCTGCCGGTCGCGTGGATCCCCCCGGGCCGCCGGTCGCTCTCGGGCGGCTCGGGCTGTCGTCAAGGTCCCGAGTGGACCAGGCGACAACCGCCCGCCCGCTGCTGGACGCCGACGTGCCCGGCGGGTACGAGAGGGCACCCGGCTGGGCCGAGGCCGACCCGCCGCCGAGCTCATCAGTCGGCCCGCCCTGCCCACGAGCGAGGCCCCTGATCCATTCCACCAGGGCGTCGTCCGGGTCAGCGCCGGTGGTGCCACGGCCCGGTGCCAGCACTCGGCGGCGGCGTGCCCGGACGCTCTGCACAGGCCAGGCCACCAGGGCCGCGGCGGCCAGCAGCAGCGCCACCACCAGCGCAGTCCCGCCGGTCATGCCGGGCCTGCCGATCCAGGCCACGGCTCGCTGAGGATCGGGGGCACCGCCACGCCCCGGTCTCGCAGCAGCGTGCCGAAGGTACGCGCGGCCAGCCCCAACCCACGTCCACGTACCCAGGCGGGCACCACGGTGGCCAGCCGCTCGGGCCCCTCGGGAAGCAGCAGACAGATCGACTCCAGGACACGACCCCGGTCTCCTCGGCGTACCTGGAGCAGCACCTGGAGCGCGGCGACCACCTGGGCATGCAGCGCGGCGCGGGGCAGCCCGCCCAGCATGCCGAGCGCCTCCAGCCGGGCCGGCACGTCAGAGGGGGTGTTCGCGTGCAGCGTGCCGGCGCCGCCGTCGTGCCCGGTGTTCAGGGCGGCCAGCAGGTCGACCACCTCCGCGCCCCGGCACTCCCCGACCACCAACCGGTCGGGGCGCATCCGCAGCGCCTGCCGGACCAGGTCGCCGAGGCTGACGACGCCCGTCCCCTCGACGTTGGCGGTACGGGCCTGGAGCCCGACCACATGCGGGTGCCCCGGTTGCAGCTCGGAGGCGTCCTCCACGAGGACGATCCGCTCGGTGGCCGGCACCAACCCGAGCAGCGTGTTGAGCAGTGTCGTCTTACCCGAGCCCGTGCCACCGGTGACCAGGTACGCCAGTCGGGCCGCGACGACGGCGGCGAGCAGTGGCGCCACCGGCCGCGGCACGGTCCCCTGGCGCACCAGCTCGTCGAGCGTGAACGGGCGGTGCCGGAATGTCCGCAGGGACAGGTAGGGCCCCTCGGTCGCCACCGGCGGCAGCACGGCGTGCAGTCGGGTGCCGTCGGGAAGCCGGGCGTCCGCGTACGGGGAGCCGTCGTCGAGCCGCCGCCCGGCGCTGGCGATCAGTCGCTGCGCCAGCCGGCGGACGTCCTCGACCGAGCCCACCGGGACCGCCACCTGGTGCAGCCCCGCGCCCCGGTCGACCCAGACGCGGACACCGTTGACCAGGACGTCGGTCACCTCCGGATCGGCCAGCAGCGGGGCCAATGGCCCGGCGCCGACGAGGTCGTCGTGCACCCGGTCGGCGATCCGCAGTACGGCGTTGTCGCCCAACACCGCCGCGGTGGGCTCGGCGCGTACGGCAGACACGATCGTCGCCGGAGTGACCGGGTCGGTGGCGGCGGCGATCCGCTGCCGCACCCTGGCCGCGAAGGTGGCGTCCTCCGGCCGGCCGCTCATGCCGCACCCGTCGCGGGGACGCCGGTGAGGTCCGCGACGATCCGCCGGCAGAGAGTGGCGAGCGGGCCCTTGCCGGCCGCCGCCGGCGCCTCGCCGCGTTCGAGACCCCGGCAGAGCCCGGGTTCGGGGCGCAGCGTGCCCGCGAGCGGAAGCCCGAGTGCCCGTGCCACCTCGGTGGCGCGCAGGCGGCCCGGGGCGGGCCCGCGCACCACCACCGAGAGCGCGGCGCAGTGTGGGGCGGCCGCAGCCACCACCCGGGCGGCTGCCGCGGTGGCACGCAGCTCCGCCGGCACGACGACGAACGCCTGGTCGGCTGCCTGCAACGCGACCACGGCGGCGTCGTCCAACTGTCGGGGCAGGTCGATCACCACGAAGTCCCGGCCACGGTGCGCGGCGTCGACGGTCGCCGCCATCGCGGCGGCGGGCAGTGCCAGCATCTCGCCGCGATCCCAGGAGAGCACCACCAGGTCGCCCCGGCTGGGCAGCGCGTGGACCAGCGCGGGCGCGTCCACCCGCCCGTCCGCGTCGGTGAGCGACGGCCAGCGCAGCCCTTCCAGCTGCTCCCAGCCCAGCACGAGGTCGAGGCCACCACCGAGCGGGTCGGCGTCGATGAGCAGGGTGCGCAGTCGGGCCCGCGCCGCGGTCACGGCGAGCCCGCCCGCGAGCACGCTCGCCCCGGCACCGCCCCGGCCGCCGAACAGCGCGACGACCCGGGCACCCGGGCCGTCCGGCTGGTCGGGGCCCTGCTCGGCCAGGCGGTCCACCAGCCAGGGCTCGGCGGCGGGCAGTGCGGCGACGTGCTCGGCGCCGATCAGCTCGGCGATCTGCCAGCCGGGGTCGAGTTGGCTGGCCCAGCCGACCAGCACCAGCCGCGGCCGCTTCGGCAGTCGGGCGCGCAGGCACGCCTGCGCCTGGTCGGCGCCGAGCAGCACCAGCGGCGCGGGACCCCAGCGGGTGCGGGCTGCGGCCGGGTCGGCGGCGAGCTCCACCTCGGTGCCGCCGGCGGCGGCGAGCCGGAGCAGGTCGTCGAGCAGGTCGCCGTCGCCTGTGACGACCAGCGGGAGCCGTCGGATCGGCGGAACGGAGGTACGGGGTGCCATCGCGGCCTCCAGCGCTCGGGATCAGATGCACCGCTGACCCTGCTCGCGATCGGCCCCGGGCACCGGCCCGAGCACGCCACCTGTGGACAACTTTGGGTGCTGTGGACAACGCCCGGGGAGAGAGTTGATCTGCTAGGCGCGCGGGCCGAGGTCACTGTTGCGCCAGCAGGATCGGCCCATCGCGCGCGCGAACTGACGCGCACCGGTAAACCAGCGGACGTGTCGCGGTGTCCTGCTTGATGACGAGACCGGAGGTCAGATGCGAGATTCGCGGGGCGCGGAGTTCGACGAGTTCGTCCGTACACGCTCGGGTGCGCTGTTGCGTGTCGCCTACCTGCTGACGGGCGATCGGCATGCCGCAGAGGATCTGCTGCAGGAGGTTCTGGAGCAGATGTACGTGCGCTGGCGTCGCGTGCAGGCCAGTCCGGAGGCCTACGCACGACGTGCACTGATCAACCGATCGATCAACCGGTGGCGAAGACGTAGGCGGCGACCCGAGCAGACCTTGGACGACCACGACGTTGTCACGCGGGACCACGCGGACGACATCGCGCTTCGCCGGGCGGTCGTCGCGGCACTGCGCGACCTACCGGCTCGGCAACGCGCGGCCGTCGTGCTCCGATACCTGGAAGATCTCCCAACCGCCGACGTTGCCGCAGCTCTGGGCTGTTCCGAGGGAACAGTGAAGAGCCATACCTCGCGCGGATTGGCTCGCCTGCGGACGGCGCTTGCCGGGCCAGGTCTCGTCATGTCCACCATCGAAAGGGAGAGTTCGCGGTGAACATGAGTGACAACGACGTGCGGGAGGTCCTGCACCGGGCAACCAGCCACCTCAGTGGTCGACCCGACCTGTTGGAAAATGTGCGCCGTGGCGGCCGGCGGCGAGTCCGGCGCTTCCGGGTCGCGCTGACTGCCGTCTGCGCCGCCGTCGTGGCTGTCCCCCTGGGGGGTGCGCTCACGGTCCCGGTCTGGCGCGACACGCCCGAGGTGACCTCGCCGATGTTCAACGAACCGACCAAGGGCGACCTGGCTGGTGACGACGCGTACCTGCGTCAGGTCCGTGCGGCATGGCGGCGGCAACTGGAACGCTCGGGCGATACGCAGATGCCGGGTGACCCACACGTCGTGTGGGCGGGAAGGACGCCGGCCGGCCCTGCTGCCTACGTCGCTTACGCCAGCACGACCGATCGGAACGAGGGCGCGGGGGACAACCACATCGGATGGGCGGCGTTCGTCGAGCCAACCGGGGGTGGTCCACAGGTCAGGGCGATCGAAGCCCTCACCGACGACCCACGGCAGCGTAGTACGCAGGCCGCATTGCTCGGGGCGGAGCGCGACGTGCTCCTCGTCCTCGACAGCGGGCAGCCGATGGAGTTCTCGCCCGAACTGCGGTACACGCCGGACGGCAGGATCAGCCGCACCTACCAGCCGGTGAAATTCGAGGACGGCGCGGCGATCCTGCGGATACCCCCGCAGAAGACGAAAGTCACCGTCGCTCTCTCCTTCACGCCCGTGAGCGAACGGAACACCGTGCAGATCCTCGGTGCCGCAGACGTCCTCTTTTCAAATGAAGGCGGTCGCCGGGACGTACAGCGAATCAAAAGAACCCTGCCGGGTGCCGAACAGGTGTGGGGCGGCGACCCCAGTGATCCCCGATACGAAGGCGACCGGTCCGTTTACGAGGTCAGCGCCGGGCCCGAAGCTCTCGCCGCATGGGACGATGTTGCCGGCCTCCATGCCCCGGGAGACGCCCCTGAGCTGTACGTCTACGGGGCGACGGCCGACGGTCGACGGTTACTCCTGCAGAGCATCCAGTACGACAGCGACCCCGCTCGCGTCATTGCGCTGCTCGCACGCGGTGATGCTCCTCTCGAAGCCGTGGCCAGCGCGTTCGCCGACTGGACGGCGCCGTTGGGTGATGGCGTTGCAGGCCCGTAAGGCGGAGCTCTTCAGCAGCGTCCTGGACGGCGGCGAGTTCGCCTCCGCGCAGCTCACCGCGGGCGATATCA
>NZ_JBFAPG010000131.1:0-13064 GCF_040675595.1 Micromonospora sp. NPDC049580 | reverse complement strand
AGCGGCGCGGCGCTCGGCGTCCGACCGTTACGCGTCCTGAGCCACCCGTACCTGCGGGGGCGGCGAGAAGAAGCCTCGCCGCCCCCGCGTCCCGCGTCGGGTACGAGGGTCAGGCGACCGCGCAGGCGGTGCCGTTGAGCGTGAAGGCGGACGGCCGACCGGCGTTGCCGGTGTGGGTGGCCTGGAAGCCGATGTCGACCGACGTGTTCGGGGCGATGGTGCCGTTGTAGGAGACGTTGCGTGCGGTCACCGCCCCGCTCGACGGGGAGTAGGTGGCGTTCCAGCCGCTGGTGATGGTCTGGCCGTCGGGCAGCGTGAACGCCAGGGCCCAACCGTTGACCGCGCTGCTGCCGGTGTTGGTCACCGACACGGCCGCGGTGAGCCCGCTGTTCCAGGCGTTGACCGTGTACGTGACCCGGCATCCCCCGGACGGCGGGGGCGTGGTCGGCGGCGCGGTGGTGGGTGGCGCGGTGGTGGGCGGTGCCGTGGTCGGCGGTGCCGTGGTGGGTGGTGCGGTGGTGGTCGGTGCGGTGGTCGGCGGCGTGTCGCCCCCGATGCTGCCGGGCACCGTGCGCAGGGCGTCGTACCAGGCGACGGCCATCTTGCGGTAACCCGTGGCGTTGGGGTGTACGCCGTCGGCCAGGTCGCTGAGCGTCAGCGCGCGGTACATGTCGACCAGGTGGACGCGCTTGCCGGCGGCGGCCCGGGTCTGCACGATCCCCGGGATCGCCGCGTTGTAGCCGCGGACCTGGGTGTCCGCGCCGGACTTCGGGATGATCGTCGCGACGAACACCTCCGCGTTCGGTGCGGTGTTGGTGATGCGATCGACCAGGGTGGCCAGACGAGCCGGGGCGCCGGACGTGTCCCCGTACATGTCGTTGGTGCCGATGTGCAGCAGCACGGTCCGCGGGTTCGTGGCCCGCAGCCAGTTGACGACGTTGGCGTCGATCTGGGCGATCGTCCACCCGGAGTGGCCCTCGTGGTCGTGGTCACCGAGGCTGGCCGGGCCGTTGAACCCGGAACCGACGAAGTCGATCCGGTATCCGCCGGAGACGAACCGCTGCCAGAGTTCGATCCGGTAGCCACCGGCGACGTTGAAGCCGTCGGTGATCGAGTCGCCGAGGGGCATGACACGTACCCCGCCGTTGGACTCGGCGCTCGCGGGCGCGGTCGCCACCGGGACGGCCGCGGTCATGGCCGCGACGGCGGCCAGGGCCGCCCACCACAGTCGTGCCCGGCGGGGCCTCGACGTCGTCGCGGTGGTGGCGGGCGGCGGGGGGACGGGGTTGCCAAGGATCGGTCTGCTCATGGGGCTTCCTCAGGTGGTGGGGGCACGACATCGGCGGCCCACCGACGAGGCGGAACCGCGCGGTACGCGAGAGTGAGCTGCGCGAGGACCAGGAACCCGGACGTCATCACCGCTGGTCGTCAGCTCTGGTCATCGACGGTCGGAGACGACGGATCGATGAGCCCTGGCCGGGATGTGCCCTGCACCCCGCCTGGACGCACCATAGCTTGTTATCGCTAACACCGGCAATGCATCGAACGTGGGCGATGGTCGGGAGTGGACGAGGCGGTCAGTCCTGGCCCGTCACCTCGGTCGGCGCGAGCCTCGCGGCGAGCCAGCGCAGCTGCCGCCGGACGTGCACGGCCTCGCCGCCCTCATGGCCGTTGAACGGGTAGACGTGCATCTCCCGCTGCGGTGGGACGGGCCGTCCGGTCGCGGCGCCGTACTGGTTGTAGGCGGCGAAGCCGGTGCTCGGCGGGCAGACACTGTCGCGCAGGCCGACGCCGAAGTGCGCCGGCGCGGTGGCCCGCCGGGCGAAGGTCACCCCGTCGACGTAGGACAACGTGCGCCGGACCGCGTCCTCGGCCTCCCGGTGCACCGCCAGGTACCGGCCGATCTCACCGTACGGCGACACGTCGCTGAGCGTGATGGCGCGCTGGACGTCGCAGAGGAACGGGGCCGTCGCCAGCACCGCCGCGAGGTCGTCGACGAGGCCGGCCACCGCCAGGGCCAGGCCGCCGCCCTGACTGTTGCCGACCACGGCGACCCGGCCCGTGTCGATTCCGGGCAGGGCGCGAACCGCCTCGACGGCCCGGACCGCGTCGGTGATCAGACGTCGGTAGTGGTAGTCGTGCGGGTCGAGGATTCCCCAGGTGGCAGGCCAGGGGCCGCCGGGCCTGCCGTGCGGGTCGGCGGTGTCGCCGGCGCCGTGCTGCCCCGCCTGGCCCCGGTTGTCCATCAACAGGTGCGCGTACCCGGCGACCGGCCAGGTCAGCCGCTCGTGCGGCAGGCCGCGTCCGCGCCCGTAGCCGGCGTACTCCACCACGGCGGGCAGCGGTCCGCGTGCACCCGCCGGTCGGGTGTACCAGGCGCGCACCGGGTCACCGCCGAAGCCGGCGAACGTGACGTCCCAGGAGTCGAGCAGGCGCAGGTCGGTGGGTTCGGGCCGGACGTCCACGAGCACCGGACGGGTGGCCACCTCGGCGAGGGTGCCACGCCAGAACTGGTCGAAGTCCTCGGGCTCGGCGACGGTCGGCACGTATCGCTCAAGCTCGGCGAGGGCGAGGGCGGGGTCGGAGTACGGCACGGTTCCTCGCAGGGTCAGAGCTGTTGGGCGGGGGGTGCGGTGCTCTCCCGGACGACCAACTCGGTCACCAGGTCGATCCGGCTGGTCGCCGGGGCGGTGCCGCCGACCAGGCCGAGCAGCATCTGGGTGGCGATGCCCGCCATGTCGCGCAGCGGCTGGTTGATTGTGGTGAGAGCCGGATCGGTCCAGGTGGCGACCGGCAGGTTGTCGTACCCGATCACGGAGAGGTCCTCGGGGACCCGCAGGCCGCACTGCCGGGCGGCCCGGAGCACCCCCATGGCCTGCGTGTCCGAGCCGGCGAAGATCGCCGTGGGCCGGTCCGGCCGGTTCAGCAGCTCAAGCCCGTGGGCGTGCCCGGCGCCGGCGGAGAAGCTGCCGTAGCGGACCAGCTCGCGGTCGACGGTCAACCCGATCTCCTCATGCGCGTGCTGGAAGCCCGCGGCTCGGGCCCGGCTGCACAGCACGTCGGGCGGCCCGGAGATGACGGCGTTTCGGCGGTGGCCCAGCTCCAGCAGGTGTCGAGCGGCGAGCAGGCCGCCGTTCCAGTTGTTCGACCCGACCGTGGGCACGGAGGCCGAGGTCGCGCTGTCGGTGTCGATCACGACGAACGGGACGCCCTGGCGTCGCAGCTGCTGTTGCTGCGTCTCGGTCAGGTGGCAGAGGACGAGCAGCACACCCAGCGGGCGTTGGCTGAGCAGCGTGTCGAGCCACCGTTGCGGTGGGCGGTGCGCGCCGTCGAGTTGGGAGACCGCGAGGCCGATGCCGGCGATGCTGGTGACCGCCTCGGCGCCGCGCAGAACCTCCATCGCCCAGCCGGTGTCGAACTCGTGGAACACGAGATCGATCCGCCCCGCGCCGGACGATCGCCGAGCGCGGCGCTGGTACCGATGACGGTCGAGACTCTCCTCGACCCGTGCCCTGGTGCCGGGGGCGACATCCTCGTGGCCGTTGAGGACCTTGGACACCGTGGCGACCGACACGCCGACGTCGTGGGCGATCGTCGCGATGGTGGTGGAGGCGGGTGGGTCGAGCGGGCGGTGCTCTGTCATCGCAGCCTCATGCAGCGTCGAAATTTTCGGAAGACCTTAACACGATCAGTCGGTCAGGACGGTCGATGTGGCCGTAGCTCAGGCGCGGCTGCGGCGGTTCCCGGGCCCGGTCATGACTGAGCGCAATGGCCAGTGCCACTGACCGTACGAAGGAGCCGTTCCGCGACCGATCGAGCCCCTTGACTACATCCGGGCGGTGGACTTAGGTTGCCGAAAAGGTTGCTTGGGTTTCCGGAAAGTTTCGGATCGCACACGTCCGCCACGGACCGGTCCCACGAGGGTGCGGGAACGTGGCCGGAGCTAAGGGGTCTCGGCATGAGAAGTCAGCTGCCCGCCGACGGCGAACCGACGTCCCGCGACGCCACACCGTGGCGCGACGCGCGGCTGTCACCGGCCGAGCGGGCCGAGGCGCTGCTCCCGCTGATGTCGGTGCAGGAGAAGATCGCCCAGCTCGTCGGCGTCTGGGTCGGCGCCGACGCCTCCGGCGAGGGCGTCGCCCCACACCAGTCCGACATGGTCGCCGAGACGCCGGCCTGGGACAGCGTCATCTCCCACGGGCTGGGCCAGCTCACCCGGCCGTTCGGCACCGCGCCGGTCGACCCGGTGCTCGGCGCCCGGTCGCTGGCGGCCTCCCAGGCGCAGATCGTCGCCGCCAGCCGGTTCGGCATTCCCGCCCAGGTGCACGAGGAGTGCCTCACCGGGTTCGCGGCCTGGCGGGCCACCGTCTACCCGACCCCGCTGGCCTGGGGCGCGTCGTTCGACCCCGACCTGGTCGAGGAGATGGCCGGCCGGATCGGCCGGTCGATGCGCGCCGCTGGCGTACACCAGGGGCTCGCGCCCGTCGTCGACGTCACCCGCGACTACCGCTGGGGCCGCACCGAGGAGACGATCGGGGAGGACCCGTACCTGGTGGGGACTACCGGCGCGGCGTACGTGCGGGGCCTGGAGAACGCCGGCGTGGTGGCCACCCTCAAGCACTTCGCCGGCTACTCGGCCTCCCGGGGTGGCCGCAACCTCGCCCCGGTGTCGATGGGGCGCCGCGAGCTGGCCGACGTCATCCTGCCGCCGTTCGAGATGGCCCTGCGCCTCGGCGGCGCGCGGTCGGTGATGAACTCCTACGCCGAGATCGACGGCATGCCGGCCGCCGCCGACGAGCACCTGCTGACCGGGCTGCTGCGCGACGAGTGGGGTTTCACCGGCACCGTGGTCGCCGACTACTTCGCCGTACGGTTCCTGCAGACTCTGCACGGTGTCGCCGAGGGCGCCGCCGACGCCGCCCACCTGGCCCTGCGCGCCGGGATCGACGTGGAACTGCCCACCGTGGACGCCTTCGGCGACGCGCTGGTGGAGGCGGTCCGCGCCGGCGAGGTCGACGAGGCGCTGATCGACCGGGCGTTGCGTCGGGTGCTGATCCAGAAGATCGAGCTCGGCCTGCTCGATGAGGACTGGCGCGAGGTGCCCGACGACGTCGCGGACCTGCGCCTCGACGACGAGGCCAGCCGGGACGTCGCCGTACGCCTGGCCCGCGAGTCTGTCGTCCTGCTGCGCAACGACGGTGTCCTGCCGTTGCCCGTCGCGAGCCGCGTCGCCCTGGTGGGTCCGGTCGCCGACGACCCGATGGCCATGCTCGGCTGCTACTCCTTCCCCAACCACGTCGGCGTCAACCACAGCGACCATGGCCTCGGCCTGGACATCGCCTCGCTGCGCGAGGAACTGGCCCGCCGCGTCCCCCTGCTCACCCACGAGCCGGGCTGCGCCATCACCGGCGGGGACACCTCGGGCATCCCGGCCGCGGTCGCCGCGGCCACCGCCGCCGACGTGTGTGTGCTCGCCGTCGGCGACCGGGCGGGAATGTTCGGCCGGGGCACCTCCGGTGAGGGCTGCGACGCCGCCGATCTGCGGCTGCCCGGGGTGCAGGCCGACCTCGTGCGGGCCGTCCTCGCCACCGGCACCCCGGTGGTGCTGGTGCTGATGACCGGCCGGCCGTACGCGCTCGGCCCGGAGTTCGACGCCGCGGCGGCGGTCGTGCAGGCGTTCTTCCCCGGCCAGCTCGGCGGGCAGGCGCTCGCCGAGGTGCTCATCGGCGCGGTGAACCCGTCCGGGCGGTTGCCGGTCAGCGTTCCCCGCGACGCCGGCGGACTGCCGGGCACCTACCTGTCGCCGCCGCTCGGGCACCGCAACAAGGTGTCCTCGATCGACACGACCCCGGCGTACCCGTTCGGCCACGGCCTGAGCTACACCAGCTTCGAGTGGTCCGACGCCACGGTCGTGCCGTCGGCGGATGGGGATCGGGACGAGACGACGGACTGGCCGGTCGACGGCGAGGTGCGGGTGCGGATCACCGTCCGCAACACGGGTGACCGGGCCGGCACCGAGGTGGTGCAGCTCTACCTGCACGACCCGGTGGCGCAGACCACCCGCCCGGTGATCCGGCTCGTCGGCTTCGCCCGGGTGCCGTTGGAGCCCGGGGCGGAGGCGCACGTGACGTTCGGCGTACCGGCCGACATCGCGTCGTTCACCGGTCGGTCCGGTCGGCGCGTCGTCGAGCCCGGCGCGGTGGAGCTGCGGTTCGGTCGGTCGAGTGGGGAGATGGCGGCGGCCCTGCCGCTGCGGCTGACCGGGGCCGAGCGCGAGGTCGGCCACCAGCGGGAACTACTCACGTCGGTGCGGATCGAGCCCCTGGTGGCCGTACCGCACTCCGCATAGGAGGCGAGGATGACATCCGGAACGTTACGGCCACCGCCACCGGCGCCACCCGCCCCTCCGGCGGCGGTCACCGTCGGGGCCCCGCCCGCACCGAGCCGGCGCCGCACCTGGCGGCAGGCGCTGCGCCGGGACTGGCAGCTCTACTCGCTCGCCATCCTGCCTCTGCTGTTCTTCCTTGTCTTCCGGTACCTCCCGATGATCGGCAACGTCATCGCGTTCCGACGGTTCAAGCCCGGCGGCAGCATCTTCGGTGAGTACTGGGTGGGGCTGCGGTACTTCCGGATGTTCCTCACCGACCCGACGTTCTGGGACGTCTTCACCAACACGCTGGTGCTCGGGACGCTGACCCTGCTGTTCTGCTTCCCGCTGCCGATCGTCCTGGCGCTGCTGCTCAACGAGGTACGCGCCCGCCGCCTGCGGCGGTTCGTCCAGTCCGTGTCCTACCTGCCGCACTTCCTGTCGATCGTGATCGTGGCGGCCATGGTCATGCAGCTGACCTCGGTCGACGGCACCATCAACCAGATCGTGCAGGCCACCGGCGGCGACGCGGTGCCGTTCCTGCAACGAGCCGAGTGGTTCCGGACCATCTACGTGTCGTCCGAGGTCTGGCAGACGGTCGGCTGGGGCACGATTCTCTACCTCGCCGCGCTCACCACCGTCGACGACGACCTGTACGAGGCGGCCCGGATCGACGGCGCCAACCGGTGGCGGCAGACCTGGCACGTGACGCTGCCGGGCATCCGCCCCACCATGGTGACGTTGCTGATCCTCAACATCGGCAGCTTCATGGCGGTCGGGTTCGAGAAGATCCTGCTGCTCTACAACCCGCTGACCTATCCGACCGCGGACGTGCTGTCCACGTACCTGTTCCGGATGGGCTTCGGGTCCAGCAACTTCAGCTACGCCGCCGCCATCGGGCTGTTCGAGGCGGTCATCGGGCTCACGCTGGTCCTGACGGCGAATCTGATCGCCCGCCGCACCGTGGGGACGAGCCTGTGGTGACCGTCGACGCCACCGACACGGCCAGCGGCAGCGGCCTGCCCGCCCGCGCCCGGCCGCGCGGAATCCGCCCGAGCCGGGGCTACCGCGTGTTCCAGGCGTGCAACGCGGTAGTGCTCACCATCGTCGTGGTGGCGACGCTGTTCCCGTTCGTCAACGTCGTGGCCCGTTCGCTCAGTGACGAGCGGTACCTCATCGCCGGCAAGGTCAACCTCGTGCCGCGCGGGTTCAACCTGGACACCTACCGCCTCGTGCTGAACGACTCGCTGTTCTGGACGAACTACCGCAACACCGTCTTCTACACGGTCGTCGCCACGGCCATCTCGATCGTGCTGACCACCTGTTACGCCTACGTGCTGTCCAAGAAGCACCTGCGGGGCCGTACGGCTCTGATCGGTATCGCGGTGTTCACCATGTTCTTCACCGGCGGCCTGATCCCCAACTACGTGCTGGTCACCAGCCTGGGCATGAAGAACAGCGTCTGGGCCATCGCGGTGCCCAACGCGATCAACGTGTTCAACCTGCTGGTGATGAAGGCGTTCTTCGAGAGTCTGCCCACCGACCTGGAAGAGGCCGCTGCCGTCGACGGCCTCAACACGTACGGCATCCTGCTGCGCATCGTGCTGCCGCTGTCGAAGGCGATCGTCGCCACGATGGTGCTGTTCTACGCCGTGGCCTTCTGGAACTCCTGGTTCGCCGCCTTCCTCTACATGGACCAGCAGGAGCTGTGGCCGGTGACCGTCTATCTGCGCAACCTGATCGCGGGGGCCACCGGCGCGGAGAACGTCGGCGTCATCTCCGAGGCCGACGAGGTGCAGGCCGACGCGACGCTCAAGGCCGTGACGATCGTGCTCACGACCCTGCCGATCCTCGTGGTCTACCCCTTCGTCCAGCGGTACTTCGTCCGCGGCGTGATGCTCGGCGCCGTCAAGGGCTGACCGGCACGTCCACCATGTCCCTCCACCGAACCCGAAAGGACCGCCATGCTCCACCGATCGTGGCGTCGCGCCGCGACAGCGGCAGTTGCCGCTCTGCTCGCGGCCAGCAGCATCGCCGCCTGTAGCGAAGATCCGTCCGACAACAAGGACCTGTCGGAAAACCGGGCCGGTGCGATGGCCGACTACGGCATCGGCAAGCAGTTCAAGGCGAGCGAGCCGGTCTCCTTTTCGATCCTCTACAACAACCATCCGAACTATCCGCTGCGCGAGGACTGGCTCTTCTGGAATGAGCTGAAGTCGCGGGCCAACGTCACGCTCTCGCCGGTCGCCGTGCCGCTGAGCGACTACGAACAGAAGCGCAGCCTGCTGATCGGCGCCGGCGACGCCCCGATGATCATCCCGAAGACGTACCCCGGCCAGGAGGACGCCTACGTCTCCTCCGGGGCGGTCCTGCCGGTCAGCGACTACCTCGACCTGATGCCGAACCTGCAGGACAAGATCTCGCGGTGGAACCTCAAGCCCGAACTCGACGGGCGGCGCCAGGAGGACGGGAAGTTCTACCTGCTGCCGGGGTTGCACGAGAAGCCCTGGCAGGACTACTCGCTGGCGATCCGGACCGACATCCTCGCCGAGTTGCACCTGACGGCCCCGAAGACCTGGGACGAGCTCTACACGGTGCTCAAGGCGATGAAGGCCAAATACCCGAACGTGTATCCGTTCTCCGACCGGTGGAGCAAGCCCAACCCGGCCGGCAACCTGCTCAACATCCTGGCCGTGTCGTACGGACTGCAGGGCGCGGGCTGGAACTTCCAGCACACCTCCTGGGACGCGAACGCCAAGAAGTTCGTCTACACCGGCGCCACGGAGCAGTACAAGCAGATGCTCCAGTACCTCAACAAGCTGGTGTCGGAGAAGCTGCTCGACCCGGAGAGCTTCACCCAGACCGACGAGCAGGCCCGGCAGAAGCTCGCCAACAGCAAGTCCTTCGTGATCAGCGCCAACGCGCAGGCCGTCGTGAACGACTACCGACCCGACCTCGCCAAGACCAACCCCACGGCGACGATCGCCAAGATCCCACTGCCGGTCGGGCCGGCCGGTGAGGTCAACCCCGCCAGCCGGTTGGAGAACGGCGTGATGATCTCCTCGAAGGCCCGCGAGAGCAAGAACTTCGTGGCGATGATGCAGTTCATCGACTGGCTCTGGTATTCCGACGCCGGCCAGGAGTTCGCCAAGTGGGGCGTCGAGGGAACGACGTTCGTCCGGGACGCCGCCGGCAAGCCCAAGCTGGCGCCCGACGTCAACGTCATCGGCCTGAACCCGAAGGCGTCCAAGCACCTGCAGAAGGACTTCGGCTTCTACAACGGCGTGTTCGCCTACGGCGGCAAGCCGGAGCTGGTGCAGGGCTTCTTCTCCCCGGAGGAGCAGGAGTTCCAGAAAGTGCTGAACGCCCGTCCGCCGGTCGCGGTGCCACCGCCGCACCCCCTGACCGACGATGAACGGGAGCAGGCGTCACTGTGGGAGACGCCGCTGCGTGACCACGTCTACCAGGCGACCCTGCAGTTCGCACTCGGCCAGCGCGACTTCTCCCAGTGGGACGCGTACCTCGCCGAGTTGAAGGGCAAGAACATGGACACCTACCTGGCCATGATCAACAAGGCCTACGACAGGTACCAGAAGGACCACGGCTGACGCCGGCCGGTCCGGTGGTGCCCGTCACGACCGGACCGGCCGAGCACCGTCAGCCGCGCACCGCACCGAAGAGGACCAGATGACGCGCATGACCGTGTCGGCGGATCCGCAGGGCCGACTGTCCGATGCCTGGCGCTTCGCCGTCGGCACCGGCCGCGCGTACCTCGACCTCGGCGCCGAGCCGGGAGAGCACTGATGAGCACCGCGCACGCCGGGCGGCAGTTCGGCGACGGGCCCCTGTCCCGGTTCGCGTCCCGCGTCTACACGCTGCTCGTGATCGAGGTGCTGCTCCTCGTCACCACGCTGCCCGGCCTGCTCCCGCTGCTGCTGCTCGGCCGCGACCCCAGCAACCTGCCGCTGGCCGCGCTCCTGCTGCTGCCGGTCGGTCCGGCGGTCTGCGCCGCCCTGTACGCCCTGCGCCACCAGCGGCCCGACCTGACGGACCTGCGGCCCGCCGCCCTGTTCGGGCGGGGCTACCGGATCAACGTCGGGGGCGCGCTGCGGGTCTGGGCGCCGACGTTGCTGTGGCTGACCGTGCTCGCGCTGAACCTCGCGTACCGGGGCGCGGTCGGCCTCGGGAGGTGGTGGGTGGTGCCGCTGGTCCTGATCGCGGTCGGGGTGACCCTCTGCGCGGCGAACGCGCTGGTGATCACCTCGCTGTTCGAGTTCCGCACCCGCGACGTCCTGCGCCTGGCCGTGCACTTCCTCGTCCGTACCCCCGGGGTCACCGTCGGCAACGCCCTGCTGCTCGCCGCGGCGGCCGGGGTCACCGCGGTCTTCTCCGAAGCGGTCCTGGCGCTGCTCGCCTCGGTCGTGGTCCTGGCGGTCCTGCGCGTCGGCGACCCGATGATCCACCTGATCCGGAAGGAGTTCACCGCATGAGCCTGTCCGCGACCGCCGAGGTGCGCTTCGGCCGGGAGGACGCGTGAACGCGCACGAGTCGATGGACCTGGAGGAGCCGGTGTTCGTGGCAGAACCGCCCGACATCGAGCAGCCGCGCGTGTACCCCGCCTGGCTTCCACCGGAGGCCTTCCGGGCGCTCGGCGCGCGCCGCGTCCTCGTGCACGGCGAGGGACTGCTCGTCGACACCGTCCTGGACGAGGTGACGCGTGCCTGCACGCGCTACGGCGGGCGGGTCTGGCATTCCCCCTCCTGGGACGTCGACGCCGACCTGGTGCTCACCCTGCGCGACGCCGACGAGCTGCCCAGCTCCGCGGTGGAGGCGGCGCGGTCGGCGGGGGAGGCGGCGCTCGTCGACCTGGGCGACGGTGCGACGCTCGGCGACGAGGGGTTCCTGCTGGCCCGCGCGGGCGAGATGACCGTGGTGCTGGCCGACGCGCCCGCCGGCCTGCTGTACGGGCTGTTCCACGTCGTACGGCTCTGCGCGGCGGCGTTCGACCCGGCCCGTCCACCCGAGCTGCACCGGCCCACGCTGCGCCGACGGATGCTGAACCACTGGGACAACGTGGCCGTGCACCCGGTGATGGGTCAGGTCGAACGGGGGTACGCGGGCGGCTCGATCTTCTGGGCCGGTGGCCGTCCGCGCGGGGATCTGGCGCGGATCCGGGAGTACGGGCGGCTGCTGGCCGCCAGCGGGATCAACGCGATCTCGGTGAACAACGTCAACGTGGGTCGCGTCGAGGCGCTGCTGCTCACCGACCGGCTCGGCGACGTGGCCGAGATCGCGGACGTGCTGCGCCCGTACAACATCCGGGTGCACCTGTCGGTCACCTTCGCCGCGCCGATCGTCCTCGGTGGACTGTCCACCGCCGACCCGTTCGACGACGAGGTACGCGCCTGGTGGGCGGCCACCACCCGGCGGGTGTACGAGCGCATCGACGACTTCGGCGGCTACGTGGTGAAGGCCGACTCCGAGGGGCAACCCGGCCCGTTCACCTACGGGCGTGACCACGCCGACGGGGCGAACCTGCTCGCCGAGGCCCTCGCCCCGTACGGGGGAGTGGTGCACTGGCGGGCGTTCGTCTACAACCACCACCAGGACTGGCGGGACCGCTCCACCGACCGGGCGCGGGCCGCGTACGACCACTTCGCCCCGCTCGACAGGCGGTTCCGCACCAACGTCGTCCTCCAGGTGAAGTTCGGCCCGGTGGACTTCCAGACGCGCGAGCCGGTCTCGCCGGTGCTGGCCGCCATGCCGGCCACCCGGATCGCCGTCGAGCTGCAGGTCACCCAGGAGTACACGGGTCAGCAGCGGCACGTCTGCCACCTCGGGCCGTGCTGGGGTGACGTGCTGCGCTTCGCGCCCTGGGGCCCCGGCGGGCGGACGATCGCCGACGTGGTCACCGGGGAGGCCGGCAAGGGCGGTGGCCTGGTCGCCGTCGCCAACACCGGCGACGACCCCTTCTGGACGGGGCACCCGCTGGCACAGGCCAACCTCTACACGTTCGGCCGGCTCGCCTGGGATCCGCGCCTCGATCCGACGGCGGTTCTCGACGAGTGGATGACGTTGACGTTCCCGCCGTCGGCCACCGCCGAGCCGGAGCTGGTGCGGCGGACGCTGCACGAGATCATGGACGACTCCTGGCGGACGTACGAGCGGTACACCGCCCCGCTGGGCGTCGGCTTCATGGTCCATCCCGGCGACCACTACGGCCCCGATGTCGACGGGTACGAGTACTCGCGGTGGGGCACCTACCACTTCGCCGACCGTGACGGCGTCGGCGTGGACCGCAGTCGCGCCTCGGGCACCGGTTTCGCCGGCCAGTACCCGCCCTACTGGGCCGAGGTGTACGAGTCGCCGCGGACCTGCCCGGACGAGCTGCTGCTCTTCTTCCACCACGTCCCGTACACGCACGTCCTGCACAGCGGGTCCACAGTCATCCAGCACATCTACGACACCCACTTCGCTGGCGTCGAGGAGGTGGCGGTGATGCGGCAGCGGTGGCAGACCCTGAACGGGATGATCGATCCGGCCGTGTACGAACGGGTGGCCGAACGCCTCGACGAGCAGGTGCGCTGCGCCGCCGAGTGGCGGGACCAGATCAACTCGTACTTCTTCCGCAAGTCCGGGGTGCCCGACGCGCGGGGGCGGCGCATCCTCTGATCCGGCCGGCCCGATCGGGCCGGCC
>NZ_JBFAPG010000130.1:0-13064 GCF_040675595.1 Micromonospora sp. NPDC049580 | reverse complement strand
CCGCCGCGGTGAGCCGACGCACCTCGGTACGCGGGGTGGAGACGGTCAACGCCGGAAACCGGCGGACCGCCAACTCACCGATCATCCGGGGCCCCGCCCCTTGCTGCTGGTCGTGCTACTCGTCGGCACTCGCCGCGGCGGTGCCGGCGGCGGTGCCACCGAGGTCGGCGGGGACGGCGTCCGGAACCTCGACCGGCTTGTCCGCACCGTGGAACACGAGCTTGGACTTGTCGATGTCGTTCGGGTCGCCCTCGCAGTCCACCACGACGATCTGACCGGGGGTCAGCTCGTTGAAGAGGATCCGCTCGGAGAGGTTGTCCTCGATGTCGCGCTGAATCGTGCGACGAAGCGGACGGGCACCAAGCACCGGGTCGAAGCCCTTCGCCGCCAGGTACTTCTTGGCGTTGTCGGTCAGCTCCAGACCCATGTCCTTGTTGCGCAGCTGCGACTCGATCCGCTGGATCATGATGTCCACGATCGAGAGGATCTCGGTCTGGCGCAGCTGGTGGAAGACGATGGTGTCGTCGATCCGGTTGAGGAACTCAGGCCGGAAGTGCTGCTTGAGCTCGTCGTTGACCTTCTGCTTCATCCGGTCGTAGTTGGACTCGGAGTCCTCCGACGCCTGGAAGCCCAGCGACACCGCCTTGGCCACGTCGCGGGTGCCCAGGTTGGTGGTCAGGATGATGACCGTGTTCTTGAAGTCCACGATCCGGCCCTGACCGTCGGTGAGCCGACCGTCCTCCAGGATCTGCAGGAGCGTGTTGAACACGTCCGGGTGGGCCTTCTCGATCTCGTCGAAGAGGACCACCGAGAACGGCCGACGCCGCACCTTCTCGGTCAGCTGCCCGCCCTCGTCGTAGCCGACGTAGCCGGGAGGAGCACCCACGAGGCGGGACACCGTGTACCGGTCGTGGAACTCGGACATGTCCAGCTGGATGAGGGCGTCCTCGCTGCCGAAGAGGAACTCGGCGAGCGCCTTGGACAGCTCGGTCTTACCGACACCGGACGGGCCGGCGAAGATGAACGAGCCCGACGGGCGCTTCGGGTCCTTCAGGCCGGCCCGGGTACGCCGGATCGCCTTCGAGACCGCCTTGACCGCGTCCTCCTGGCCGATGACGCGCTTGTGCAGCTCGTCCTCCATGCGCAGCAGGCGCGAGGTCTCCTCCTCGGTCAGCTTGTAGACCGGGATGCCGGTCCAGTTGCCGAGCACCTCGGCGATCTGCTCGTCGTCAACCTCGCTGACGACGTCCAGGTCACCGGCCTTCCACTCCTTCTCCCGCTGAGCCTTCTGGCCGAGGAGCTGCTTCTCCTTGTCGCGCAGCTGGGCGGCGCGCTCGAAGTCCTGCGCGTCGATCGCGGACTCCTTGTCGCGACGCACCTGGGCGATGCGCTCGTCGAAGTCACGCAGGTCTGGCGGCGCGGTCATCCGGCGGATCCGCATCCGGGCGCCGGCCTCGTCGATCAGGTCGATCGCCTTGTCCGGAAGGAAGCGGTCGGAGATGTACCGGTCGGCCAGCGTCGCCGCAGCCACCAGAGCGGCGTCGGTGATGCTCACCCGGTGGTGCGCCTCGTACCGGTCGCGCAGGCCCTTGAGGATCTCGATGGTGTGCGCCAGCGACGGCTCACCCACCTGGATCGGCTGGAACCGGCGCTCGAGAGCGGCGTCCTTCTCCAGGTGCTTGCGGTACTCGTCCAGGGTGGTGGCGCCGATGGTCTGCAGCTCACCACGGGCCAGCATCGGCTTGAGGATGCTCGCGGCGTCGATCGCGCCCTCGGCGGCACCCGCACCCACCAGGGTGTGGATCTCGTCGATGAACAGGATGATGTCGCCGCGGGTGCGGATCTCCTTGAGCACCTTCTTGAGGCGCTCCTCGAAGTCACCGCGGTAGCGGGAACCGGCGACCAGCGCACCGAGGTCGAGCGTGTAGAGCTGCTTGTCCTTGAGAGTCTCGGGCACCTCGCCCTTGATGATCTTCTGGGAAAGCCCCTCCACCACGGCGGTCTTACCGACGCCGGGCTCACCGATCAGGACCGGGTTGTTCTTGGTACGGCGGGAGAGCACCTGCATGACCCGCTCGATTTCCTTCTCGCGCCCGATGACCGGGTCGAGCTTGCCCTCACGGGCGGCCTGGGTCAGGTTGCGGCCGAACTGGTCCAGCACGAGGCTGGTCGACGGCGCGGCCTCACCCGGCGCGGCACCCGCCGCGGCGGGCTCCTTGCCCTGGTAGCCGGAGAGCAGCTGGATCACCTGCTGGCGGACCCGGTTGAGGTCGGCGCCGAGCTTGACCAGCACCTGGGCGGCGACGCCCTCACCCTCGCGGATCAGCCCGAGCAGGATGTGCTCCGTGCCGATGTAGTTGTGGCCGAGCTGCAGCGCCTCGCGCAGCGACAGCTCCAGCACCTTCTTGGCCCGCGGCGTGAACGGGATGTGCCCGCTCGGCGCCTGCTGGCCCTGGCCGATGATCTCCTCGACCTGCTGGCGGACGCCCTCCAGGGAGATGCCGAGGCTCTCCAGGGCCTTTGCCGCGACGCCTTCACCTTCGTGGATCAGGCCCAGCAGGATGTGTTCCGTACCGATGTAGTTGTGGTTGAGCATCCGGGCCTCTTCTTGGGCCAGGACGACAACCCGTCGCGCTCGGTCGGTGAACCGCTCGAACATGCCCTCGTGCTCCTCACGTGCCGTGCGCCTTGATGGTCTAGATCTCGGCGGGGCCGGTGCACGAACGTCCAGGACGGGCGTCCGTGCCTCCTTACTCTATCGTCGCTGACCGACTCGGCTGAGGTCGTGTCTCTCCGGTCTGGGTCAGTTCCACGTCGTTTTGCACAACCGTCCGCGCTCAGGAGGTGTTCCGGTACCCCTGGCGCTACGCGCAGAGCGAAATCCGACCGACCCCACGGAAGGCTCCACAGGGCCCGGGGAGGGTCTCTGACGGCCTCCAGGGGCGGATCGCAGAAAGCGAGCGCCGATCTGGCAGCCTGCGGACTGGCCGGACCCGACCCTTTCGGGAAGTTGTCCACAGGTTGTGGATAGTTACTCCACTGCCTGTGGATAACGCCGGTCGGCCCGGGAAACATTCCGACCGGCCCGTCCGGGCGCGGATACGGCGACGCCGGCCCGGAGAATGCTCCGGCCCGGCGTCGGTGTCGCCCTGCGGTGGCGGCTGCCACCGGTCAGCTGAACGGATCAGCGCTTGGCGTGGTACTCGTCGACGATCTCCTGCGGGATACGGCCCCGGTCCGAGATGTCCTTGCCGGCCTTCTTGGCCCACTCCCGGATCGCCTTGTTCTGCTCCCGGTCGGCGGTGGCGCCACCGCGACCGCGGGCGGCCCGCCCACCGATCACCACGCCACCGCGACCCACCTTGGTGCCGGCACCGACGTACGGCGCGAATACGTCGCGCAATTTCGCGGCGTTGGCGCCGGACAGGTCGATCTCATACTGAACACCGTCGAGCGCGAACTTGACGGTCTCGTCAGCGTCCCCACCGTCCAGGTCATCGACCAGCTTGTGAATGATCTGCTTGGCCACGTCCCACATTCCTTTCGAGCAGGGCGCTCCTGCTAACGAGAGCACAATAACCCCCGTGCTGCTCGCCCCGTCAATAGGATGCCGTTACGACTCGCTGGGAGTCGGCGGACGACTACTCCGGGCGGACCAACGGGAAGAGGATCGTTTCCCGAATTCCGAGGCCGGTCAGGGCCATCAACAGCCGGTCGATTCCCATTCCCATACCCCCGGCCGGCGGCATTCCGTACTCCATGGCCCGGAGAAAGTCCTCGTCGAGACGCATCGCCTCGTCGTCGCCACGGGCGGCCAGCTGCGCCTGGGCCACCAGCCGTTCCCGCTGCACCACCGGGTCGACCAGCTCGGAGTACGCGGTGCCCAGCTCGAAGCCGAGAACGTAGAGGTCCCACTTTTCGGCCAGCCCCGGCTCGCTGCGGTGCGCCCGGGTGAGCGGGCTGGTCTCCTCCGGGTAGTCGCGTACGAAGGTGGGCGCCTGCAGGCCGGGGACGACCAGTTCCTCGAACAGTTCCTCGGCGAGCTTGCCCGGGCCCCACTTCGGGTCCACGGCCAATCCCACCTTGTCCGCGTACTCCACCAGCCGGGAACGTTCGGTGCGGACCGTGACCTCCTCGCCGAGCGCCTCGGAAAGGACCCCGAACAGGGTCACCGATCGCCACTCGCCGCCCAGGTCGAACTCCCGCCCGTCGGCATGGCTCACCACCGTCGAGCCGCTGACCGCGATCGCCGCCTGTTGCACGAGATTGCGGGTCAACTCGGCCATCGTGTCGTAGTCGCCGTACGCCTGGTACGTCTCCAGCATCGCGAACTCCGGTGAGTGCGAGGAGTCGACGCCCTCATTACGGAAGTTGCGGTTGATCTCGAAGACGCGGTCCACACCACCAACGACCGCGCGCTTCAGAAACAGTTCCGGAGCGATTCGCAGATACAGATCGGTACTCAACGCATTGCTGTGGGTCACGAAAGGTCGGGCCGCCGCGCCACCGTGCAGGAGTTGCAGCATCGGAGTTTCCACCTCGATGAAGCCCTGGCCGTGCAGTGAATCGCGCAGGCTACGCACCGCCGCCGCCCGGGTGCGGACCATCTGCCGGGCCTGCGGCCGGACGATCAGATCGACGTAGCGCTGCCGGACCCGAGCCTCCTCGGAGAGCGGCTTGTGGGCCACCGGCAGCGGCCGCAGGGCCTTGGCGGTCATCTCCCACCGCTGCGCGAGCACGGACAGCTCGCCCCGGCGGCTGGTGATCACCTCACCGGTCACGCCGACGTGGTCGCCCAGGTCGACGAGGCGCTTCCAGGCCTCCAGCCGCTCCGGACCGACCCGGTCCAGGGAGAGCATGGCCTGCAACTCGGTGCCGTCGCCGTCGCGCAGGGTGGCGAAGCAGAGCTTGCCGGTGTTGCGTACGAAGATCACCCGGCCGGTGACCGAGACCTCGTCGCCGGTGGCGGTGTCGGTGGGCAGATCCGCGTACTTCGCGCGGATCTCGGCGAGCGTGCTGGTCCGGGGGAAACCGAACGGGTACGGCTCCACACCCTCGGCGAGCATCCGGTCCCGCTTCTCCCGGCGGACCTTCATCTGCTCGGGAAGGTCGTCGGCGGGGTCAACTGGCACGGCGTTCTGCTCGGTCACGGCACGCTTCCTCAACGAAGGATTGTCGGCGGGGTCAGGCCCGAGCGTACTCAAGCCCTCAGGTGGTCGTTACCGGATAACCTGCCCGCCATGGCGGATCACACTCAGGCCCTCTCGTTCGGGGCGGCGGCGGCCGACTACGACCGGTTTCGACCCCGCTATCCGGTGGCAGCCGTGCGGTGGGCGCTCGACGGGCTGGGCGATTCCGCCCAGGTTGTCGACCTGGGCGCCGGCACCGGCATTCTCACCCGGGGAGTGCTCGCCCTCGACCACCAGGTGACCCCGGTGGAGCCGGACCCCAAGATGCGCGCCCAACTGGACGCCGCCACCCCCGGCGTCACCGCGCTGGCCGGCGGCGCCGAGTCGGTGCCGCTGCCCGACGGGGTCGCGGACGCCGTGGTGGTGGGGCAGGCGTACCACTGGTTCGACCGGGAGCGGGCGCACGCCGAGATCGCGCGGGTGCTCCGGCCGGGTGGGACGTTCGCCCCGATCTGGAACATGCGGGACGAGCGGGTCGCGTGGGTGGCCGAGCTGGGTCGGATCGCCCACCTCGGTGACAACGCTGGCGACGTCGTCGGACGGTACGAGGACTTCGGCTCCGCGTTCACACCTGTCGAGCTGGGCGAGTTCACGCACCACACGACGCTCACACCCGACGAGGTGGTCGCGATGCTGCACACCCGTTCGTACTGGCTCACCGCCCCACCCGAGCGGCGGGCGCGCATCGATCGGGAACTGCGCGACCTGTTCGCGGGCCATCCCGAGCTGGCCGGGCGGGAAACCGTCGAGCTGCCGTACCGCACGATCGTGCTGCGGGCCCGGCGGCGCTGAAGCCCCGCACAGAGGCCGGCCTCGACGGCGGCCGGCGTTCACAGGTTGCGGTCGTAGACCATCCGCAGGCCGATCAGCGTGATCATCGGCTCGTGGTGGGTGATGGTGCTGCACTCGTTGATCACCAGGGAGGCGAGACCGCCGGTGGCGATCACCGCCTTCACCTCGCCCAACTCCTCGGTCATCCGCTCGACGATCCGGTCCACCTGCCCGGCGAACCCGAAGTAGAGACCGGCCTGGAGGCACTCCACGGTGTTCTTGCCGATCACCGAGCGGGGCTTGGTGGCCTCGACCTTGCGCAGCTGGGCCGCACGGGCGGCCAGCGCGTCGAAGGAGATCTCGATGCCCGGGGCGAACGCCCCACCCAGGAACTCGCCCCGACCGCTGATCACGTCGAAGTTGGTGGTGGTGCCGAAGTCCACCACGATCGACGGCCCGCCGTAGAGGGTGAACGCGGCAAGCGTGTTCACCACCCGGTCGGCACCCACCTCCTTCGGATTGTCGATCGCCAGCTGCACCCCGGTCCGCACGCCCGGCTCGACGATCACGCTCGGCAGGTCCGCGTAGTAGCGGCCGAGCATGGTCCGCAGCGACCGCAGCGCGGCCGGCACCGTGGAGCAGGCGGCCACGCCGGTGATCTCGACGTTGTCCCCGGCGAGCAGACCCCGGAACATCAGGCCCAACTCGTCCGCCGTCGAGCGGGCATCGGTCTTGATCCGCCAGGAGTGCACCAGCTTGTCGCCGTCGAAGGTCGCCAGCACGGTGTTGGTGTTTCCGATGTCGATGCAGAGCAGCACGCACGCAGCCTAGACAACTACTCCGTACGCAGGTCCAGCGCGATGTCCAGGATCGGCGACGAGTGGGTCAACGCGCCCACCGAGAGGAAGTCGACGCCGGTGGCCGCGTACCGGCCCGCCACCTCCAGGGTCAGACCGCCGGTCGCCTCCAGCTCCGCCCGGTCGCCCACCGCGGTCACCGCCTCGGCCAACACCTCCGGGGTCATGTTGTCGCAGAGCAGGAAGTCGGCGCCCGCCTCCACCGCCTCCACCGCCTCGGCGACAGTGGTCACCTCGACCTGCACCGGGACCTCCGGAAACGCCTCCCGGACCCGCCGGTACGCCGCCGTGATGCCTCCGGCCGCCAGCTTGTGGTTGTCCTTGATCATGGCCACGTCGTAGAGGCCCATCCGCTTGTTGGTGCCTCCGCCGGCTCGCACCGCGTACTTCTCCAGCGCCCGCAGGCCCGGCGTCGTCTTGCGGGTGTCCAGCACCATCGCCTTCGTGCCGGCCAGGGCGTCCGCCCAGGCACGCGTGTGGGTGGCCACCCCGGACATCCGGCAGAGCAGGTTGAGCGCCGTCCGCTCGGCCGTCAGCAGCAGCCGGGTCGGGCCGGTCACCGTCGCCAGCACGTCGCCGCGGGCCACCCGCTCACCGTCGCGGGCCAGCACCGACACCTCGACGGTACGACCGAAGCCGGTCACCTCGCCCACCAGCTCGAACACGGCGGCGGCCACGGCCAGCCCGGCCACCACGCCGTCGGCGCGGGCCACCAGGTCGGCGGTGTCGGTCTGCTCGGCCGGAATGGTCGCCACGCTGGTGACGTCGAGGAAACCCGGCCCCAGATCCTCGACCAGCGCGGTCTCGATCACCCGCCGCACCTGCTCCGGGTCCAGCCCGGTCGCCCGCAACGCCGCCTCTGTCGACCCCGTCATGGCTTCCCCTCCCACTGCTCCGTCACCCGGCCCTGCGCCCCGACCGACCCGACCAGGTGGCCCAGCCACCGTTCGTCGGCCGTCGGGAAGTCCTCCCGCCAGTGGCAACCCCGGGTCTCACCGCGGGCGTACGCCGCCGCGACCAGCGTCGACGCCACCGTGAGCAGGTTGGTCGCCTCCCAGTCGGCGGTCCGCGGTCGGCCCCGGGCCGCGCCCAGCTCGGTCAGCGTCCCGGCCGTCTCCGCCAGCGTCGCCGCGGACCGGAGCACCCCGGCACCCCGGGTCATCGCCTGCTGGAGCGTCGGCGTCACCCCGGCCGGCAGGACCCAGCCCGCACCGCCGCGCCACGCGCCGACGTCCGCCGGTTGGGCCTGCTCGGGCAGGCCGGCCGCGATGTCGTCGGCGATCCGCCGGGAGAACACCAGCCCCTCCAGCAGCGAGTTGCTGGCCAGCCGGTTCGCGCCGTGCACACCCGTGCAGGCGACCTCGCCACAGGCGTACAGGCCGGGGATCGACGTGCGGCCGCGCAGGTCGGTGCGGACGCCACCGGAGGCGTAGTGCGCGGCCGGGGCGACCGGGATCAGATCGGTGGCCGGGTCCACGCCGATCGCCAGGCAGGACGCCACGATGGTCGGGAACCGCCCGGCCAGGAAATCGCCGCCCAGATGGCGGGCGTCGAGAAAGACCTGGTCCGCACCGCTGGCCAGCAGCACCCGGTGGATGCCCTTGGCCACCACGTCCCGGGGGGCCAATTCGGCCAGCTCGTGCTGCCCCACCATGAACCGCTTGCCGTCGGAGTCCACCAGGTACGCGCCCTCGCCGCGCAGCGCCTCGGAGACCAGCGGCTGCTGCGCGTGCCCGGCGCCGGGCACCCCCGCGCCCGGCGGAGTGATCAGGGCGGTCGGGTGGAACTGGACGAACTCCACGTCGGTCACCGCCGCGCCGGCCCGCATCGCCAGCGCCACCCCGTCGCCGGTGGACACCGCCGGGTTGGTGGTGGCCGCGAAGATCTGGCCCATCCCGCCGGTGGCCAGCACCACCGCCCGGGCCAGCAGCGCGCCGACGCCGTCCTCGCTGCCCTCACCGAGCACGTGCAGGGTGATCCCGCAGGCCGGACCGAGCCCGTCCGGGCCGTCGCCGGGCGCCCGCAGCAGGTCCAGCACCAGGGCGTGCTCGACCAACCGGATCCACGGGTCGCGCTGCACGGCGGCGTGCAGGGCCCGCTGCACCTCGGCGCCGGTCGCGTCCCCGCCCGCGTGCACGATCCGGTCCGCGCGGTGCCCACCCTCGCGGGTCAGCATCAACGAACCGTCGGGGTGGCGATCGAACTCGGCGCCGATCCGCATCAGCTCCCGCAGCCGGGTCGGCCCCTCCTCGACGAGCACCCGGACAGCCGCCGGGTCGCAGAGCCCCACTCCGGCGATCTCGGTGTCCCGGGCGTGCGCCGCCGGAGTGTCCGTCGGGTCGAGCACGGCGGCGATGCCGCCCTGCGCCCACCGGGTCGAGCCGTCGTCAATGTTGACCTTGGTGACGACCGTGACGTGCAGGCCCGCCTCGCGCAGGTGCAACGCAGCGGTCAACCCCGCCACCCCGGAGCCCACCACGATCACGTCGGTGGTCTCCACCCAGCCGGGCTCGGGCGCGGCCAGCAGTCTGGGCAGGGCCGGCAGGTCGACCGTCGGAACGTCCATCCCACCAGTCAACCCGAACGATCCTCGCCGAGGGAGGCGGGGGCTCAACGAGTGGTTTGGGCTACCACGTCCGGCGCGGACCGCGCCGCGCCGAGCGGTCGGCCGCGGTCACTTCGTCCGCACCGGCAGGCCGGCCGGGCCCGCGCCCTTCAACGACGCGCTCACCGTACGGTCGCTCAGCCACAGGTAACAGCGGACCCCCCGGTCACCGACCCGCCAACGCCCCGCACCGGGCGGGCGCACCACCACGCCGCTGCGGAACCGCAGGTCGGAGTCGTCCGGTACACCGACATAGCGGCCGAGGATGCTGCGGCAGCCGGTGTAGAGCGGCGCCCAGTCGGCATCCTTGGCCGGGTACGGCTTGTCCGGCGCACGCCACACCCCGACGAACTCGGCGTCGTGCCGACCGCCGCACTCCACCGGGACCAGCGTCTGCACGCCCCGGCCCGCCCCGGCGCGGGTCTGCTGGCAGCCCAACCGCAGCCCGGAGGCCCCCTTCAACGCGTCCCGCAGGCTGCCCGACCGGACCACCACCGTGGCCGCCGCCTCGACAGTCGTCAGCTCGGTCAGGTCGCACCGGTACCAGCGGGAACCGGCTGCCCAGCCCGGCCCGGAGGGCAGCGCCACCGACAGCCGCAGTCGCCCGGCCCGCCAGTCGTCGCCCACGTACGCCGAGGCCCTCGTGTCGCACTCCGTGAACGCGCCGCGCAGCTCCACCGACCCGTTGGCCGGGGCGGCAGCCCGCTGGGCCGGGAACGTCCCCACGTGCACGGTCTCCACCCGGTGCGGGCCGGCGCAGTCCATGGGTTGGTAGGCGGCCAGCGTGACCACCTCGACGAAGTCGGCGGCCTGACACACCCCGACGGCCGGCGTGAACGCCGTGGCCGGTGGCGGCGCCGCCCAGTCGTCGGTCAGGTCACCGTCCAGACCACCGGACCCGGCGCAGCCGACCAGCAACACTGCCGTGACGGCAGTGGCGAACAGGGTCGTCATGGCACGGCGCATCGCGGCCTCCCCCAGCCACCTACCGGCTTCCGCCAGCGTGCCCAGGGTAACCGCAAATGACCTTCCGGTGACAGACCGGAATCGGCTCGCGCGAGATCAGACTCCGGACACGGCGAACGGGTTGGGCATCGGGTCGCCGGCCGTGCCCGGGGCCGCCACCGCCGGGTTCGCCCCCAGCTCGACGACCCGGTTGTCGGTGTCGACGTGCACCACCCGCGGCCGGTACGACCGGGCCTCGGCGTCGTCCATCTGCCCGTACGAGATCAGGATGACCAGGTCACCGGGGTGTACGAGGTGCGCGGCGGCGCCGTTGATGCCGATCACGCCGCTGCCCCGCTCGCCCGGGATGACGTACGTCTCCAGCCGGGCGCCGTTGGTGATGTCCACGATCGCGACCTGCTCGCCGGGGAGCAGATCGGCGGCGTCGAGCAGGTCCTCGTCCACCGTCACCGAGCCGACGTAGTGCAGGTCGGCCTGGGTCACCGTGGCCCGGTGGATCTTCGACTTGAGCATGGTCCGCAGCATCGGGCTCGCCTTTCGCGAAAAGAGTGGTGGTGGGTGCGGCCGGGTCAGGGACGAGGGGCGAGGTGGATCGCCGCGTTGTCGATCAACCGGGTTGCGCCGACCCAGGCGGCGATCACCAGCCGGGCCGGCCCGGACACCGGCCCCGGCTCCAGCTCGGGGTCGGTGAGCACCAGGTAGTCGAGCTGAGCGCCGGGCGTACCGGCGCCGAACGCGGCGTGCGCGGCGGACAGCACCTCCCCCGCGTCCAGGCCGTCGTCGGCGGCCCGGGCCCCGGCCCGCAGCGCGGCGGACAGGCTCAGCGCCGCCGCCCGATCGGGCTCGCTCAGGTAACGGTTGCGGCTGGACAGCGCCAACCCGTCCGGCTCCCGAACGGTCGGTACGCCGATCACCTCGACCGGGACGTCCAGGTCCCGGGCCATCCGCCGCACCAGGGTGAGCTGCTGATAGTCCTTCTCGCCGAAGAAGGCCAGGTCGGGACGGGTGAGTTGGAGCAGCTTCAGGACCACGGTGAGCACGCCGTGGAAGAAGCCGGGGCGGCTCGCGCCCTCCAGCTCCCCGCCGAGCGGACCCGGGTCGAGGCGCACCCGGGGCTGGCCGTCCGGATACATGTCGGCCACCGACGGCGCGAAGACGAGGTCGGCGCCGGCCCGCCGGCACACCTCCAGGTCGGCGTCGAGGGTGCGCGGATAGCGGTCGAAGTCCTCGTTCGGCCCGAACTGCAGCGGGTTCACGAAGATCGTCACCAGCACGTGGTCGGCCTGGTCCCGGGCCGCGCGCAGCAGCGTCTCGTGCCCGGAGTGCAGGGCGCCCATGGTCATCACCACGCCGACGGTGCCCTTCAACGCGGCCCGGGCCTCGGCCAACTCGGCGCGCGTGTGGACAAGCTGCGTCATGCCGCCACCTCCCGGCTCGTCCCGGCGAGCACACCGAGCAGCGGCTGCGCGTCCACCGGGCGCAGACGGCCCGCGGCGATCGCCCGGTCGGCGGTACGCCGGGCCAGCGCCAGGTACGCGGGGACCGACTCCGGCGCGGTGGCGGCCAGCCGGGCCAGGTGCCGCTCGACCGTGCCCGCGTCGCCCCGGGAGACCGGACCGGTCAGCGCGTCGTCGCCGAGGCGTAGCGCGTTCTCCAGGGCGGCCCGCAGCAGTGGGGCGAGCACCTTCTCCGGGCGGGCCACGCCGGCGTCCCGCAGCCGGTCGGCCGCCTCGTTCACCAGGGTCACCAGGTGGTTCGCGCCGTGCGCGAGCGCGGCGTGGTACAGCGGACGGTCCGCCTCGGCCACCCACTCGGGCACGCCACCGAGGTCGGTGACCAGCCGGGCGGCCAGCGGGCGCAGGTCCGCCAGGGCGGTCACTCCGTACGAGATGCCGGCCAGCCGGGGCAGATCGTCCGGCGTACCGGTGAAGGTCATGGCGGGGTGCAGGGCCAGCGGCCGGACGCCGACCGCGGCGGCCGGCGCCAGCACGGCGAGACCGTGCGCGCCCGAGGTGTGCGCGACCACCTGGCCCGGGTGCAGGGCACCTCCGTCGGCGAGGTCGGCGATCACTCCGGCCAGCGCGTCGTCCGGCACCGCGATCAGCAGCAGGTCGGCGGCGGCGCGGGCGACGGAGGTGACCGGGCGGCGGGGCACCTCGGGCAGCAGCAGGGCGAGCCGCGCGCGGCTGGTCCCGGAGTCACCGGCGACAGCCACCACCCGGTGGCCGGCGGCGGCGAGCGCGGCGCCCAGGACGGCACCGACCCGACCGGCGCCGACGACGCCGACCGTGAGCAGACGGGAGGTTGGGGCGCCGGTGACGGCGGAATCCCGCGGTGCGGCAGGCCCAAGCTGGGCGGCCGGACGCGGGCGCAGCGGTGCGCTCATGACGACGATCCAGTCCTCGAGAAGGGGTACCGGTCGATCGCAAGTATGCGCCCGGCTCGCCGAACCGGGACAAGCATGTGTGAAAACCTTCACCACCACCGGCCCCGTGTGCAGATCTTGGACAGTTTCCGTTAGCAGCTAACGGAAACTGTCCAAGATCTGCTGACCCGAGCCCGAAGGGCGACGGTGACCGCGGCCACCCGCGGACCGCGACGGGGATCGGGAGTCGACAAAGAACCGCTGGACGTAGTGTCTGCACGCTGACTTCACCTTCTCTCAGAACTCCGATC
>NZ_JBFAPG010000129.1:0-13153 GCF_040675595.1 Micromonospora sp. NPDC049580 | reverse complement strand
TGCGGCACCCGACCCTCTCCGGGTCGGGTGCCGTCGGCGCTCAGGGCCGGTGGGCCACGACCGCGCCGTTGGCGCCGGGGGCATCGAACGGCACGGTACGGACGTCGACGAACCCGGCGTCGGTGAGCCACGCGCCGTACTCGGCGGCCGAGTAGTTCCGGCCGCCCTCGGTCTCGACCAACATGTTCATGCCCATCAGAGCCGCCTCCGGTGGCCCGGTGCGCTCGTCGTTGAGCAGCAGCTCGCAGACGACGATGGCGCCGCCGGGCGGCAGCGCCGCGTGACAGCGGGCCAGCAGCGCCCGGTTCGTCGGCTCGTCCCAGTCGTGCAGGATCATGCTGAGCAGGATGACGTCGTGCCCACCCGGCAACGCGGGATCGGCGAGGAAGTCGCCGGGCACCGCGTCGATCCGACCGGTCAGACCGGCGTCCGCGATCCGCTCCCGCGCCCGTACGCAGACGTGCGGCAGGTCCAGGACGGTCGCCCGCAGCTCGGGCAGGCGGCGGCAGAACTCGATCGGGAACGCGCCGGCCCCGCCGCCCACGTCGAGCAGTCGGCGGTACGCGGAGAAGTCGTACGCGTCGGCCAGCGCGGTCGCCGTGAAGCTCGACGTCGAATACATCGCGTCCCAGAACTGCGCCAGCATCTCCGGGTCAGCGGTGTCGAACATGGACTGTTGAGACTCGGGGTCCCAGGTCAACGGTCGATCGGTGCGCAGCGCCTCGCCGATGCGGTGCCACGGCAGGTAGGTGCGCAGGTCGGAGTAGCGGATCTGGGCGCCGAAATAGTAGGGGCGGCCCTCGACCAGGAACTGCTCGGCCAACTCGGAGTTGCGGTAGCCGTCGCCGGCCTTCTCCAACAGGCCGAGCGAGGCGCACGCGGCGAGCAGCAGGTCCGCCGGCCGGTCCGGCAGCCCGAACTCGGCCGCGGCCTGCTCGACGGTCATCGTCCGCCCACCGGCGAGCCGGGTGAACAGGCCGAGGTCGACGCCGGCCGCGAGGGTCTTGAACCCCCACACACCGGCCACCAGTTGCATGAGGGGAGTCGGAGTGACCATGGCGACATGAGATCACAGAGCTTGACCGTCCACGGTGGGTGGTCTACGCCCGCAGCAGGGTGACCAGCCCGGCGGCCACCAGCACGCCGGCCCAGAGCCGATCGACGTTGAACCACGCCCGACGCAGCACCCCGACCCCGAGCACCTGGTAGACCAGCATCGCCACGACCAGGGCGGTGCCGAGCATCGCCACGGTGTGCACGCCCGCCGCGGCCAACCCGGGCAGCGCACCGACCGGCGCGGCGGCCAGGTGCCCGGAGTGACCTCCGGGCACCGGCTCGGCGACCAGCACCGGCAGCAGCATCAGCCCCGCGCCGTGCGCCGACGACATGAGGAACGACCACCCGGCGAGCTGTGCCGCGGACAGCCGCATCCCCGCCCAGCGGAAGTGCCGTTCGGAAAGTAGCCGCCACAACCCGAAGCCGACCAGCAGCAGGCCGCCGACCACCGCCAGGGCCGTGCTCGCCGTCACCGACCTGGTCGCGGTGACCAGGGCGGCGACGATCGCCACCGAGGCGAGATGCCCGGCCGCGATCGGCGGCAGGGCGCGCAGCAGCGCCGCCTGGCTGCGCTCCTGCAGGCCCCGGGCCACCGCGAACAGCCACCCCATCGCCGGGTTCAGACCGTGGAACGCGCCGAGCGCCGCCAGCGTCGCGAGGGTCCCGAGGGTCACGGGAAGCAGTACGAGTCGGAGGACGCGTCCCCGCCCTGCAACCGGGTCTGGTGCACGCGCAGCCCTCGGAACTCCTCGCCGTGCGGGAAGAACCGCTCGTCGGGTGTGAGCCCGCCGCCCTCGACGTCGACGTCGAGCTTGGCCAGCCAGGCGCCCACGCCGTCCGGATAGAACTGGTCGTCCCACGCGCCGTAGAGCGAGTTGCTGACGTAGACGCGCCGCCCGTCCCGGCTCACCTCGACCATCTGCGGCCCACCGGCCAACGCCTCGTCCGGTGCGGACGGGTGCGCGGTCCGGCGGACGATCCCGCCGAGGTGCACCGAGCCCGTCTGCACCGGGTGCAGCGGGTCGGTGACGTCGTACTGGCGCAGCTCACCCGTGCCCCAGCAGGAGACGTAGAGGAACCGGTCGTCCACCGACAGGTCGATGTCGGTCACCAGCGGCGGCACCGCGCCGAACGGCTTGAGCAGGTCGGGCAGGTCCGCCGGGTCGGCCGGCTCGGCCGGGATGTCGATCACCTTGGTGACCGCCCAGGAGTCCCCGTCGCGGTGCCACAGCCAGACCGAGGCGGACAGGTCCTCGACGCTGATCACCACCCCGACGAACCCGTACGACTTCGTCGGATCGTGCGCCGGGCGCAGCTCCAGCGGCATCTGGTACTGATCACCCAGGTCGACCCGCTGCACGTGCCGGCGTTTCGCGAGGTTCCAGAAGTGGATGGCATGGCCGTAGCGCCGTCCCAGCAGCAGCTCACCGATGATCCCGTCCTCGATCATGGACGGGGTGCCCCACTCACTGGTGACGAGCACGTCCTGGGTGAGGTGCCACCACACGTCGTACGCCAGGAACTGCGGCCCCCGGTCGGCCTCCCACGCCCCGCGGACGTCGAACGTGGTGTGGTCGAGGATGGCGATGCCACCCGGACCCTCCTCGCCGTCCGCGCCGCCGAGGGCGGAGAGGTAGATGCCGTCCGGCCCACAGTGCACGGTGTGCGGCCGGGAGTAGCCGGCCCGCTTCGCCAGCTCCTCCGGTCCGATCACCTTGACGACCTGCGGCTGGCGCGGGTCGGGCTGCGTGTCGAGAACGTGGATCCGCGACGAGCGCAGGCCGGGCACGATCAGGTAGCGCCGCTCGACGTGCGGGTGCGGAGCGGTCGGGCAGAGCGCGCTGCTGCACGCGTTCCACCCGAAGTGGTGCACCTCGTCGCCGACGTACGGCAGGTCGGTCCAGCCGACGACCCGGCCGTAGTCGGGGGAGTCGGGATCGGTGTCCAGCACCGCGATGGCGTCCGGGCGGCTGGCCGTACGGTCGAAGGCCGCCACGTAGGCGAGCTTCTCCGCCGGAGCGGTCGCCGCCTCGCGGGGTGACGGGTAGAAGGTGGGGTCGGGGGTCCAGCGGGTCATCGGGTCTCCGCTTCCTCAGGTGGTGGGAACGCCGAGTCGGTCGAGCAGGTGGCGGCGCAGCGCGCCGAAGCCCGGGTCGTCCGGCGTACGGGTGGGTGTCAGGTCGACGGGCAACTCCGCGGCGATGCGGCAGCCGTCGAGGAGCAGGATCCGGTCGGCCAGCAGGAGCGCCTCCTCCACGTCGTGGGTGACCAGTAGGGCGGCGAAGCCGTGCTCGGCGCGCAGTCGGCGCAGCAGCACCTGCATCCTCAGCCGGGTGAGCGCGTCGAGAGCGCCGAACGGTTCGTCGAGTAGCAGCAGGTCCGGTTCGCGGACCAGGGCGCGCGCGACGGCCACCCGCTGCGCCTGCCCGCCGGACAGCTCGGCCGGCCAGGCCCGGTGCCGCTCGGCCAGCCCGACCTCGCGCAACGCCCGCTCGATCCGACCGGCGGTGTCCGGGCCGGACAGGCCGAGCCCGACGTTGGCCGCCACCCGCTTCCAGGGCAGCAGCCGGTGTTCCTGAAAGACCACGGCGGCGGTGCCGTGCACGACGGTGTCGCCGCTGGCGTCGCCGTCCAGGCCGGCGAGGATGCGCAGGAGGGTGCTCTTGCCCGAGCCGCTGCCGCCGAGCAGGGCCACCACCTCGCCCCGCGCGATGGTCAGGTCGACCCCGGCCAGCACGACCGTCGGCCCGAACGCCCGCTGGATCGCGTGGGCGGTCAGCACCGGCGTCGTGCCGGTCAGGTGGCCCGCAGTCCGCGTCGCCATGTCAACATCCTCCTCTCCGCAACGCGCAGGGCAAGGTCGGATATCAGCCCGAGCAGCGCGTAGACGAGCAGGCCGAGGACCACGACGTCGGTCTGGCTGAACTCCCGCGCCTCCATCATCAGGAAGCCGATGCCGGTCTGGGCGTTGACCTGCTCGCCGACGACGAGGCTGAGCCAGGCCGCCCCGATCGCGAGGCGCAGGCCGAGAAAGAGCGACGGCAGCGCGCCGGGCAGCACCACGTGGCGCAGCCGGGCGGCCTGCCCGAGCCCGCAGGCGCGGGCCGCCTCCACCAACCGTTCGTCGATGTCCCGGATGCCGGCGTAGGTGTTGAAGTAGATGGGAAAGAACGCGCCCAGGGCCACCAGGCTGATCTTCAGCGACTCGCCGATGCCGACCCAGATGATCAGCAGCGGCACGAGGCCCAGGTGCGGCAGCATCCGGGCCATCTGCACCGGCGGGTCGACCAGGTCGTCGCCGAGTCGCAGCAGCCCGGCCACCGTGCCCAGGACCAGCGCCAGGACGCCGCCGATGAGCAGCCCCGCTCCGGCCCGGGTGAGGGAGTCCACGAGGTGGACGGCGAGCGTTCCGTCGCGGGACAGTCGCCAGCCGGTGGCCAGCACGTCGCTCGGCGCGGGCAGCTTCTCCGGCGCCAGCACCCCGGTCCGGGCGGCCAGTTCCCAGCCCAGCACCAGCACGAGCGGGCTGACCAGCCGCCGCCACCGCCGGGTCGACCGGGGGCGCCCGGGGTCGGGCGGCGCGACGGCCGCGGCTTCGGGCGGCGTTTCCAGCAGAGGTGTACGGCTCACTGGAACACCGCGCTGAAGCGGTCGTCCAGCCGGCTCCTGATGTCGACCGGGCCCGGTATGAGGTCCAGCGCGATGAAGCTGTCGGTGATCGCCTGGAGTTCGTCGCCGATGGCCGGGGTGATCGGGGCGAGCGGCTTGGCGCTGCGGTCCAGGGCGCGGCTGGTGACGTCCTGCGGGATCTTCAGCTCCGGCGCCAGCGTGCTGGCCCGCTCCTGCGGGTTCGCGATGCCCCAGTCGGTCACCTCGCGGTAGCGCTGCAGGAACGCCCGGATGTCGTCCGAGCGCTGGGCGACCGCGTCGGGGGCGGCCAGCACGTACTCGCGGTTGCTCGCCAGGCCGGTCGCGTCGGCGAGCACCCGGACGCCCGGCTGCTCGGCCAGCGCGAAGTACGGGTCCCAGATCACCCAGGCGTCGACCTGCCCGCTGTCGAACGCGGGCCGCCCCTCGGCCGGCTTGAGGTACGTGACCTCGATGTCGTTCAACGTCATCTTGTTGGCCTGCAGCAGCCGGACCAGCAGCCAGTGCACGTTGGAGCCCTTGTTGAGGGCGATCGTCCTGCCCTTGAGGTCGGCGAAGCTGCGGTAGCCGCTGTCGGCCTTGACCAGCACCGCCTCGCCCTGCGAGATCGGCGCCGAGGTGCCGATGATGGAGAACGGGATCTTTCCGGCGGCGGCGAAGACGGGTGGCGCCTCGCCGACCTGTCCGATGTCGATCGAGCCGGCCTTGAGCGCCTCGGTGAGCGCCGGCCCGCTCTCGAACAGCGACCACTCGACGCCCGGGGTGCCACCGCGGGCCTTGACCAGGCTGAGCCCTCCGAAGCGCTGGTAGCCGACCCGTAGCTTGCCGGCGTCGCCTCCGGCGTCGGCGGGCCCGCCGCAGGCGCTCACGCTGGCCGTGGCGAGCAGGACCACGGCGGTGAACGCGGCCGTCAGCAGACGGCGACGCGGGGGATGACTCGTCGAGGGGGTGCGCATGGCGGCTCCTTGGGTCGGGCAGGTGTGCCGGGCCGCATCGACCGGCGTGGGTGACCGTGGGCGGTAGCCTACTAACCCGATAGGTTTTATGGGTAGGCTGTCGGCGGGATCGTCCCACCCCTCAGGAGGTGCCGCCTCACCGCGCGCGCCGCCCGCACCCGCTCCGCCGCGCACTGGAGGAAAGAGCCCCGATGACCCTCACCTTCCACTGGTTCCTGCCCACCAACGGCGACAGTCGCGACATCGTCGGCGGCGGCCACGGCGTACCGACCGGAGCCGCCGGTGGCGCCCGCCCGGCCAGCGTGGCGTACCTCGGGCAGATCGCCCGCAGCGCCGAGCAGCTCGGCTTCGTCGGCGCGCTCACCCCGACCGGCGCGTGGTGCGAGGACGCCTGGCTGTCCACGGCGATGCTCACCGAGGTCACCGAACGCCTCAGGTTCCTGGTGGCCTTCCGGCCCGGCCTGACCTCACCCACCCTCGCCGCCCAGATGGCCTCGACGTTCCAGCGGCTGTCCCGGGGCCGCCTGCTGCTCAACGTGGTCACCGGCGGCGAGTCGCAGGAGCAGCGTGCGTACGGCGACTTCCTGGACAAGGACGCCCGGTACGCGCGGGCCGACGAGCTCCTGCACGTCGTCCGCGCGTTGTGGCGGGGTGAGACGGTCGACCACCACGGCACGCACCTGCGCGTCGAGCAGGCGCGGCTGCACCGGCTGCCCGACCCGGTGCCGCCGGTCTACTTCGGTGGCTCGTCCGCCGCCGCCCTGCCGGTGGCGGTACGCCACAGCGACGTCTACCTCACCTGGGGCGAGCCGCCGGCCCAGGTCGCCGACAAACTGGGCCGGGTGCGGGCGCTGGCCGCCGACGCCGGCCGGGAGCTGCGGTTCGGCATCCGGCTGCACGTCATCGCCCGGGACACCGCCGACGAGGCGTGGGCACAGGCCCGCCGCCTGCTCAACGGCATCGCCGAGGCCGACATCCGGGCCGTGCAGGACGGGCTACGCCGCAGTGAGTCCGAGGGGCAGCGCCGGATGCTCGACCTGCACGGCGGCTCCCGCGACAGCCTGGAGGTCTCACCCAACCTGTGGGCCGGCGTCGGACTGGTCCGGGGCGGCGCGGGCACGGCGCTCGTCGGCAGCCACAGTGAGATCGCCGACCGGATCGCCGAGTACCACGCGCTCGGCATCGACGAGTTCATCCTCTCCGGCTATCCGCACCTGGAGGAGGCGTACTGGTTCGGCGAGGGCGTCCTGCCGATCCTGCGCGAGCGCGGACTGTGGCGGCACCCCGACGGCCGACCGGGTCCGGCGGACGCCGTCGACATCCCCTTCGCCGGGACGTCGACACCCCGCCCGGCACGGGAGCCCGTGGCGGCCCGCTGACCGGCCCACCCGCGGTTGTGGGCGCCCCGGCGGGCATCGTCGGCTTGTCATGGCGTGCTAAGACGGAGGCACATCCGCGACCTGGTGGTGATCGCGTGGACGAATGGGCAGCCGACGCGCCCGCACCTGTAGACCCGCCGCTGCCGCGACGCGCGCGGTCGCGGCTGGCGGACGTGTTCGACGACGACCTGGTCGAGGTCGCGGACGAACGCCCGCCGTATCAACGTCGGTGGTCTGAACCACCCGCTGATGAGGACCTACTGTTCGGTGACGAAGAGCCTGACAGCACGCGGGCCGACGTCGATTGGTCGGACGCCGGCAACCCGGTCGACGCGGTAGATGTCGCCGACAAGCCGGATGCGGTGCCGTGGTGGGTCACCCGAGGGGAACAAATCAGCGCGACGACGCTGTCCAACCACAAGAGGGAGCGTGGGCACAGGCTGCACGGTTTTGCCGTCGGCTACGACACATTCTGGGATCACGTCGACGATGATCCAGTGTCGGTGGTCCCCACGGTACGAGCCGCCGAGCTCGCACTGGCCTGGCGGCACTGCGCGCTGCGCTCACTGTGGACGCCAGGACTGCTACCGCTCCTGTTCGGCGCGGTGGTGGCCGCCGTCGCGGCGTTCGGCATCGTCGGTGGGCCATTGGCTCACCGGCTGGTGGCCTTCGCCACGAGCCTGCTGTTCGGGTTCATCGTCGCGCTGGTCGTCTCGCGCCTCGCCATCCAGTGTCGCGGCGTGGCCGTCGTCGGCGGCGCCGTGGCCGCGGCGTGCGTCGCGGTGTCGACCGTCCCGACGATCCACGGGACTCGCTGGTACGACGTCCTGGTAGGGCTCGCGTTCGCGGGTGCTGGGCTGCTCTTCGTCGCGCTGTGGCCGATCGTGCGGGAGTGGCGCATCGAGCGGGACCACTGGACCCGTCCCGACGTGGCCCTGATCGCCGCTCTCCTGGAGTTTGCCGACTGGGTCGAGTTGAATCCGGCAACAGAGGACCGGCGTCGTGCCGTGGAGGCCCTGGACCGCGCCGCCACCACGTTCGAGTTCGCGTGGCACCGCGTCAACCGGACGGGTGTCGACGTCACCGACCGGCAGTTGCGTGCCTGGGCCGGCCGGATCCGCGCCGAGACCCGGGAGCTGCAACGGTGGTGCGCGTTCGGCGCTCCATCGAAGGTCTACCTGCTCCTGCGCACCTACCTGCTCATCCAGGCGATCGTCAACCGCTACTCCCTCGACGACCACGAGGAGAGCTGGGTACGGCACGGGAGCTGGCGTCGGCCACCGACGTCGGCGATCGCCCGGCTGTGGGTACGCGGCAGGCGGTCCGCTCGGTACGTGCGCCAGTGCCTGCTCGCCGCCGTCATCGCCAGCGTCGCCCTGCTGCTGCTCGCGGTCACGGTGTGGAGCGCCGTGCCGACCTTCGTCGGCGTGCACATCTCCCGTGACCTCGGCTCGGCGCTGAACTTCGACCCGACGATGCGGGTGTTCGTCGCCACGATCAGCGTGTCGTTGTTCGCGGTGGCCGGGCGCGCGTTCACCCACCGGCACTGAACCGACGAGTCGGTGCGTGGTCGACAGGACACGTCCTAGTCGGAACGGCCGGCCCGACCACGGGCGACCCGGCGTACGGCGAGGCTCACCGCCGTACTGCCCACCGCCATCCCGACCAGCACCAGAACCGCCCCGACGACCCACAGCCCGCTGTCGTCGCGCGACGCGGCCTGGCGTGACCAGGCAGCGGTGAACGCGACAGTCATCACGGGGGCCACCAGCCACGGGCTGAGTCGCCACGCGGCCAGGGCGGCCAGCAGCACGAGCGTCAGCACGCAGCCGATCACCTGCCACGGCTCGTACGGGCCGCTGGTCGCGCCGGTCCGCGCGTCGACCGTGTAACCGGTGTCCCAGCCCAGCCAGAGCAGCCACACCCCGACCGTGGCCACCGCCAGGAACAGCGCACCGAACAGTGCGTGCGTACGCCTCATCGCCGTCATCGGGCGATCATCTCCCGCAATGACTCGCGCGGGAATGAGTACGCGTACCTGTCGACAGCCCGGCGTCAGGCCCCCGTGGCGTCCCACACCACGACGTGGACGACGAACGCCTGATCCGCCCGGGTGGTGGTGATGGTGGCGAACCCCAACCGCCCCTCGGAGGTACGGAAACAGAAGTCGGCGCCGTCCGTGAACGAGTCCCGCGCCGACCCGGTGGCCGACGCGACGCAGCCCGCGTACGCCTGGGCGGGGTTGCCGCCGGAGTACGGGTACACGTTCGGCGCGTTGGCGACCTGGATGTTGTCCGAGCGCACCTGCCCCCAGTCGTGGTACAGGTCCAGCCCATCGGTCGCACCGTTCGAGTGGTGCGCGACGACCTGCTGATCGGGCTGGTCGACGTCGACCGCGGCGGCGCGGGGCAGCACGACGTTTCGGTCCACGAGGGTGCGGGGCGCGTCCGGGTCCGTCGCCGTCGTACCCCCGGTGGTCGGGGTGGCCTGCCCCGCGGACGGCGTGGCGGGGTCGGTGGCCGGCGGGGGCGCGGCGGCCGACGTCCCCGTCGGGGAGCCGGCGGTGGGCGGCGACGTCGACTGGCGGTTGAGCTGGGTCGCCACGACACCGCCGAGCAGCAGGCAGCCCAGCGCCAGCAGAGCGACCGCGAGACGGGTCCGCCGATACCACAGCCAGAACCCGGCGAGCAGCAGGACCGCGGTGAGGGTGAGGACGAACAGCAGCACGTCCCGGCGCAGCACGCTCTCCACCGCGGTCACCACACCGAGGACGTTGGCCACCACGCCGATCACGGCGAGCGTCCGGATCCGGTGATCGCCGCTGCCGCTGCCGCCGCTCGTTGCGGGCGGCGTGGCCGACTCTCCCAAGACTTGCCTCCACCATGGACGCCGCGCGCCCGCGCGGGAGCGGGCGGGACGACGGGACGGACCCGCCCTGTCATGATCCCATCGACGCGCTCGTGCGCCAGGCGCCGCACACCGCCAGGATGCGCGGGGGCGAGTCGGCTATCCGACGGGCCGTGGCGTCGCCGCTGATCCCGAACGGACTGTTGCCCCGGCCGGTGACAATCCTCTACGGTCTGCTCAAGCGGTGGGCGGTGCGGTCCGCATCCGACCGGACACCGCCGGATGCCCGTCGCGCGGGCCGGGATGGTGGAGTCCCGGGCCACCCCGCCGACTGTGGTTCCGGCGGTCGTGTGACTCCAGCTCGTCCCCGGGTGACTGCTGCCCGGCGCAGCTCCGTACGGAGCCGACGGCGAGCCGGACACGCCGATCCCCACCGGAGAGTCCCGTGTTCCTCAGCCCGCACGAGCAGGACCGCCTGCTCGTCCACGTCGCGGCCGATGTCGCCCGCCGCCGCCGCGAACGCGGCCTGCGCCTCAACTACCCCGAAGCCGTCGCGATGATCACCGCCTTTCTGCTCGAAGGCGCCCGCGACGGTCGGTCGGTGGTCGACCTCATGTCGGCCGGTCGGAGCGTGCTCGGCCGCGACGACGTCCAGGACGGCATCCCCGAGCTGCTGAGGGAGGTGCAGGTGGAGGCGACGTTCCCGGACGGCACCAAGCTCGTGACGGTGCACCACCCGATCCCGTGATCCCGGGGGAGATCCTGCCGGCGGCCGACCCGGTCGAGATCAACGCGGGCCGGCCGGTGACCACCCTGGTCGTGGTCAACACCGCCGACCGGCCGGTGCAGGTGGGCTCGCACTACCACTTCGCCGAGACCAATCCGGCCCTGACCTTCGACCGGGTCGCGGCCTGGGGGCAGCGCCTTGCCGTACCGGCGGGCACCTCGGTCCGTTTCGAGCCGGGCGTGAGCCGCAGCGTGGACCTGGTCCCGCTCGGCGGCGCGCGCGTCGTGCCGGGCCTGCGCGGGGAGTGCGCCGGGCCGCTGGACGACGCGTCCCCGCCCGCGCCGACCACAGACGCGCCGACGACAGACGCGCCGACAAATGAGGCGCCGACGAGCGAGGCGCCGACTAGCAACAGGCCGGCGCGATGAGCGCCGTGCGGCGGGACCGCTACATCGACCTGTACGGACCCACCACCGGTGACCGCATCCGGCTGGCCGACACGAGCCTGCTGATCGAGGTGGAGACCGACCACTGCGTCGGCGGCGACGAGGCCGTCTTCGGCGGTGGGAAGGTGATCCGCGAGTCGATGGGGCAGTCGCGGGCCACCCGCGCCGAAGGAGCCCTCGACACCGTCATCACCGGCGCCGTCGTGCTCGACCACTGGGGTGTGGTCAAGGCCGACGTGGGGCTGCGCGACGGGCGGATCGTCGCCCTCGGCCGGGCCGGCAACCCGGACACCATGTCCGGCGTCCACCCCGACCTGGTCATCGGCCCGGCCACCGAGGTGATCGCCGGCAACGGCCGGATCCTCACCGCAGGCGCCGTCGACACCCACGTGCACTTCATCTGCCCGCAGATCGTCACCGAGGCGCTCGCCGGCGGCGTCACCACACTCGTCGGCGGCGGCACGGGCCCCGCCGAGGGCACCCGGGCCACGACGGTCACGCCCAACGCCTGGCACCTGGCCCGGATGCACGAGGCGCTGGACACGCTGCCGGTCAACGTGCTGCTGCTCGGCAAGGGCAACACCGTCTCGCAAGAGGCGCTCTGGGAGCAGCTACGGGCCGGCGCGGGCGGTTTCAAGCTGCACGAGGACTGGGGCACCACCCCGGCGGCGATCGACGCCTGCCTGCGGGTGGCGGACGCCTCCGGGGTCCAGGTGTCGATCCACACCGACACCCTCAACGAGGCGGGATTCGTGGCCGACACGCTGCGCGCGATCGGCGGTCGGGCGATCCACTCGTACCACACCGAGGGAGCGGGAGGCGGGCACGCGCCGGACATCATCACGGTCGCCAGCGAGCCGAACGTGCTGCCGTCGTCGACCAACCCGACCCGCCCGTACACCCGCAACACACTCGCCGAGCACCTGGACATGCTGATGGTCTGCCACCATCTCAACCCGTCCGTGCCGGAGGACCTGGCCTTCGCCGAGAGCCGGATCCGACCGTCCACCATGGCCGCCGAGGACCTGCTGCACGACCTCGGGGCGATCTCCATCATCGGCTCCGACGCGCAGGCGATGGGCCGGGTGGGCGAGGTGATCCTGCGGACCTGGCAGAGCGCCCACGTCATGAAGGAGCGGGTGGGCACGCTGCCGGGCGACGGCGCGGCCGACAACCACCGCGCGCGACGGTACGTGGCGAAGTACACCATCTGCGCGGCGATGGCCAACGGGCTGGAACGGGAGATCGGCTCGGTCGAGCCGGGCAAGCTCGCCGACCTGGTGCTCTGGGACCCGGCGTTCTTCGGCGTACGACCGCACCTCGTGCTCAAGGGCGGCATGATCGCGTACGCCCAGATGGGTGACGCCAACGCGTCGATCCCCACCCCGCAGCCGATGCTGCCGCGCCCGATGTTCGGGGCGTACGGGGTCGCGGCGGCCGCCACCAGTCTGACGTTCGTCGCGCCTGCGGCCCTGGACGCCGGACTGCGCCTGGACGTGCGGCGGCGGGTCGTGCCGGTCGCCGACGTGCGGTCCCGGGGCAAGGCCGACCTGCCGGAGAACAACGCGATGCCGCACATCGAGGTGGACCCGGACACCTTCACCGTGCGGATCGACGGCGAGGTGGTGGAGCCGGACCCGGTGCCCCACCTGCCGATGGCCCAGCGGTACTTCCTGTTCTGATGGCGACGTCGAGCCTGCTCCTGCTGCTGGCCGACGGGCGCTTCCCGGCCGGCGCGCACGCGCACTCCGGCGGCCTGGAGGCGGCCGTCGCCGCCGGCCGGGTCAGCGACCTGGCCTCGTTGGAGTCGTTCCTGGTCGGCCGGCTGACCACCGCCGGGCTGGTCGGCGCGGCGTTCGCGGCGGCGGCACACCGGGTGGCGCTGCCCGCCTGCGGCACCGCAACCGAACCAGCCCAGGCCACCGCACGGTCGCTCGGACGCGGCCACCCCGCCGGCCGGCCGGGTGCGCCAGCCGATTCCGCGGACCGGTCGGGTGCGCCAGCCGATTCCGCGGGCCGGTCGCGTGCGCCGGCCGATTCGGCCGCGCGGTCGGACGCCCTGGCCCGGCTCGACGCGGAGCTGGACGCGCGGAC
>NZ_JBFAPG010000128.1:0-13270 GCF_040675595.1 Micromonospora sp. NPDC049580 | reverse complement strand
GCAGCAGCGCCGTTCGGCCGGCGCTGGTGGCCACCTGGGCGGTGCGCTCGGCGAACTGGCGGGAGCCGTGCCGGGCGTCGCACCCGATCACCAGGGGGCCGGTGCCGCCCTGGGCGGCGAGCCAGCCGACCAGCCCGGCGGCGGCCTGGGTGACCACGGCGAGGTTCATGCCGTTCGGGCCGGCGCGCAGCGGGCCGCGCAGGCCGGCGGTGCCGAAGGTCAGGGGACCGGCGAACCGGTCGGCCAGCTCCGGGGCGCTCGACGGCAGCCCGTCGAGCACCGCCGTCAGCTCGTCCCGGCTCGCCGGGTCGGGGTCATCGGCCAACCAGCGCCGTGCTTGCTCGCGAATGTCGTCGATGTCAGTGGTGTCCGCCGCCATGCCCCTTGATAGCACGGCGGCGGATCACCGCTGTCGGTTCCCTCGGCTCAGCCGTCGCCGGTGAGCTGGAACGTGCGCACCATCTCGTCGAAGATCGGCTTGCTCTCGGCGAACTTGGCGTCGTTCGCGGTGAGGTAGAACGAGTACGCCTTGCCGTCCTGCGCCACGCCGCGCCAGATGCCGTGCCGCATGGCGTCGCCCGTGCCGCAGGTGTACTCGAATTCGGCGGCCGGCTTGTCGGCCAGCTTGGTCTCCGTCGACGCGACCTGCGCGTACGGCTTCACGCAGGAGGTGCTCCGGGTCTTCAGGCCGTTCTCGGCCGTCTCGGCCCACCGGGTGGAGCTGCTGGACCACTTCTCGGTGATGATGCGCACCTTGCGGCCGCTGTCCTCCGGGTCGATGTAGTCGGTGTACGAGCCGCCGGTGGCCTTCTTCCAGCCCTTGGGCACCATGACCTGGATGCCGCGGGCCGTGTGCTCCTGCATCTCGACGCCCGAGGCTGCGGGCGCGGACGGGGTGGGCTGCGCCTGCGGGGCGCTCGGGGCGGGGTCGTCGCCGCTGGAGAGCGCCACGATGCTGATCAGCAGCACCACGGCCAGGCCGCCGGCCGCGGCGAGCTGCACCTTGCGCGGCCAGCCCTTCACTGTGGTGACGAGCTGGCCCCCGGTGGCGCGGACCTTGTCCAGGGCGCCGCCGCCGGAAGCGGTGGACGGCGTCGTCCAGGGCTGGCCGGTGCCCGGCACCGACCACTGGTTGCCGCCGCCGTAGGTGCTGCCGCCGATCCGCTGGGTGGCGTCGGGCGTGCCGTAGCCGACCGGCTGCGTGGCGTCGGGCCGGCTGCCGTAGGTGACCCGCTGGGTGGCGTCGGGGTGCGCGCCGGCGTCCACCCGCTGGGTGGCGTCCGCGCTGCCGCCGTAGGTGCGCCCGGCGGCGGGACGGCCCGGGGTGGGCATCGCACCGGTGGGCGTGTGCAGCGGACCGGCGAGCGCGTCGGCGCTGGTCTCGTCCAGCGCGGCGGCAGCGGTGGCGGCTGCGCTGGCCGGCTGCGGGCGTTCGCCCCGCCGCAGCGCGGCCAGCCGGTTGGTCAGCGACTCGCCCGGGGCCAGCATGGCCCGGCCGCCGATCTGGTCCTCCGGCTTCGGCTCCGGCTGGGCCGGCTGGTGGACGGGGGCTGGGCGCTGCTGCACGGGCACCACGGCGTACGGGTCGGTGACCGAGTGCACGGCGGTGGCGGTGCTGCCCAGCGGGCCGGCGAGCAGCTCGCGGAGCATGGCCCGGGAGGTGTGCACGTCCAGCCGGCGGGCCGGGTCCTTCTCCAGCAGACCCATCAGCACCCGGGTCAGGGCGCCGCTGCGCTGCGGCGGGGCCGGGGGGTCCTCGACGACGGCGTGCATGGTCTCGATCGGGTCGCCCTTGTCGAACGGCGGACGCCCCTCGACGGCCGTGTAGAGCGTCACACCCAGCGAGAAGAGGTCGCTCGGCGGGCCGAACTCCTGGCCCATGGCCCGCTCGGGCGAGATGAAGTGCGGTGAGCCGAGCACCATGCCGGGGGTGGTGAGCTGCACGTCGGTGGGCATCCGGGCGACACCGAAGTCGGTCAGCACGCAGCGCCCGTCGGAGCAGATCAGCACGTTGGCCGGCTTGACGTCGCGGTGCAGCACGCCGATGGCGTGCGCGACCTCCAGCGCGCCGAGCAGCGCGATGCCGATCTTGGCGACCGCGCGGGGCGCGACCGGACCGTCCTCGATGACCATGTCGGCGAGGCTGCGGGCGTCCAGCAGCTCCATGACGATCCAGGGCCGACCGGCCTCGGTGACCACGTCGTACACCTGCACCACGGCGGGGTGCTGGATGGCGGCGGCGGCGCGGGCCTCGCGCAGCGTCCGCTCGTACATGGCGTCGCGGTCGCTGGGCGCCAGGCCCGGGGGAAGGACGACCTCCTTCACCGCCACGTCGCGGCGCAGCAGGGTGTCTGTGGCACGCCACACCGTGCCCATGCCGCCGTTGCCCACCGCGGACCGCAGCGAGTACCGGCCACCGATGGTGGTGCCGGGCGCTGCTCGTCCGCTGGCGGGACTTACCTGTCCGCCGCTCCACGTCGGGATCTGAGTCACAGAAAAGCCACCGGGGGAAATCGAGGGGGGCTGGGACACAACCCCCCTATCTTGCTGGTTCCGACGCCCGATGCGAAAGCCGACGCGGCGGACGTTTACCGAAGTCCACAGATCGTGCCCAACCGTTCACCTCCCGTCGAGGTGTCGGGACGCACTGTGCGGTATCCCTCACCCGACCATGAGCCGGCGCGTCCTACCATCCGGGGATGAGCGAACGGCGGTCAAGCGAGTCCGGTTTCCCGATCAAGGGCGTCTACACGGCGGCCGACCTTCCGGAGGACCTGGACTCCCGGCTGGGCGGCCCGGGCGAGTTCCCGTACACCCGAGGGGTCTACCCCACGATGTACACCTCCCGCCCGTGGACCATGCGCCAGTACGCCGGCTTCGGCACCGCCACCGAGTCCAACGCTCGTTACCACCAGTTGTTGCGGGCCGGCACCATGGGTCTCTCGGTCGCCTTCGACCTGCCGACCCAGATGGGGTACGACTCCGACGACCCGATCGCGCACGGCGAGGTCGGCAAGGTCGGGGTGGCCATCGACTCCATCGAGGACATGCGGCTGCTCTTCGCCGACATCCCACTGGACAAGGTGTCCACCTCGATGACGATCAACGCTCCCGGCTCGGTGCTGCTGCTGCTCTACCAAATCGTCGCCGAGGAGAACGGGGTGCCGGGCTCGGCGCTCAACGGCACCATCCAGAACGACATCCTCAAGGAGTACATCGCCCGCGGGACGTACATCTTCCCGCCGAAGCCGTCGCTGCGCCTGGTGGCCGACACCTTCGCGTACTGCCGCAAGGAGGTGCCGAAGTGGAACACGATCTCCATCTCCGGCTACCACATGGCCGAGGCCGGCGCGACGCCCGCGCAGGAGATCGCGTTCACGCTGGCCAACGGCATGGAGTACGTCCGGGCCGCGCTGGCCGCCGGGCTCGCGGTGGACGACTTCGCGCCCCGGCTGTCGTTCTTCTTCGTGGCCCGTACGACGCTGCTGGAGGAGGTGGCGAAGTTCCGCGCCGCCCGGCGGATCTGGGCCCGGCTGATGCGTGACGACTTCGGCGCCAAGGATCCGAAGTCGATGATGCTGCGCTTCCACACCCAGACCGCCGGTGTGCAGCTCACCGCCCAGCAGCCGGAGGTGAACCTGGTCCGCGTCGCGGTGCAGGGCCTGGCCGCGGTGCTCGGCGGCACCCAGTCGCTGCACACCAACAGCTTCGACGAGGCGATCGCGCTGCCCACCGAGAAGGCCGCCCGGCTCGCGCTGCGCACCCAGCAGGTGCTGGCGTACGAGACGGACCTGACCGCCACCGTCGACCCGTTCGCCGGCTCGTACGTGGTGGAGGCGATGACCGCCGAGCTCGAGGCCGCCGCCGTGGAGCTGATGGAGCGGGTGGCCGACCACGGCTCGGCCGTCGACGCGATCGAGGCCGGGTTCCAGAAGCGGGAGATCGAGCAGTCCGCGTACCGGATCGCCCAGGAGATCGACTCCAGCGAGCGGGTGGTGGTGGGGCTCAACCGGTTCACGATCGACGAGGAGGAGCCGTACGAGCCGCTGCGGGTCGACCCGACGATCGAGGCCGCGCAGGCCGAGAAGTTGGCCCGGCTGCGCGCCGAGCGGGACGCCGACGCGGTGACGCGTGCCCTCGCCGAGCTGCGGGCCGCCGCCGAGGGCTCGGACAACGTGCTGTACCCGATGAAGGAGGCGCTGCGGGCCCGGGCCACGGTGGGCGAGGTCTGCGGGACGCTGCGCGAGGTGTGGGGGCTGTACCGCCCCACCGACCGGTTCTGACCGACCGGTTCTGACCGACCGGTTCTGACCGAGACGCCCCCGGGTGTGTCCGCCCGGCTTCGGGGGTACGCCGACGGGATGCGTGCCGCAACGCACACGGTGTGCGGTCGGGATGGGCGGACGTATGTGAGCGTCCTTGTCCGGCCCGTTGCGGAGCGTGGTCGTCTTATTGTCGGAGTGTCAGTTCATCACCCCGACTAATGCGACAATTCGCAGAGCGGGTCCAGGGGCCGTAGCGCGATTCGTGGCCGCCCGGTCTGGTTACGCGTTGTAGGAGGTGAGGGGGCAGATGACGGCGTTCGAACGCGATCTACCTGCGGTCCCGCACCTTGACGTGCGCCCTCAGCAGGGCATACGTGACGCTACGCGGTCCGATCATCACCGTAACGAGGTTGCGCAGCGTCACCGCCGGAGGTCTAGGCTGTCTGCTGTCCCCGATGATCCATCCATCTCTAGTGATCGAGAATTCGACGTGACGAGTGCGTTGACGCTGCCCACGGGCGGCCAGCTGGCGTCGTCCTGGCCGGAGACTCCGCCCGGGTCCCAGCCCCTGCCCCGCGACCTGGACCATCTCCTCGCCCTTCGGGTACCGGGGCTCATCGCCACGCGCCGTCACCTCCACTCGCACCCCGAGTTGTCCGGTACGGAGTTCGAGACGGCGGCCCTCATCGCCCGGGAGCTCTCCCTGGCCGGCCTGCACCCTCGGCTGCTGCCCAAGGGCAACGGCGTGATCTGCGACGTCAACGGCCGTCCCGACGGCCCGATCATCGCGCTGCGCGCCGACATCGACGCCCTGCCGCTCGACGACCCCAAGGACGTGCCGTACCGCTCCACCGTCGAGGGCGTCTGCCACGCCTGCGGCCACGACGTGCACACCTCGATCCTGCTCGGCGTCGGCATGCTGCTGGCTCAGCTCGCCGATCTCGGCGAGCTGGACGGCCGGGTCCGGCTCATCTTCCAGCCGGCCGAGGAGATCCTGCCCTGCGGTTCGCTGGAGGTCATCGAGGCCGGCGGCCTGGACGACGTCGTGCAGATCTTCGCGCTGCACTGCGACCCGAACCTGCCGGTGGGCCAGGTCGGCCTGCGGGTCGGCCCGATCACGGCGGCCGCCGACAACGTCACCGTCCGGCTCTCCGGGCCGGGTGGGCACACCGCGCGCCCGCACCTGACCGTCGACCTGGTCGACGCCCTCGGCCGGCTGATCACCGAGGTGCCGGCCCTGGTCAGCCGCCGGGTGCCGGCCAACAGCGGGCTGCTGCTGGTGTTCGGCCACGCCTCGGCCGGCACCCGTTACAACGTCATCCCCTCCGAGGCGTCCGCCTCGGGCACGCTGCGCGTCATGGACCGCGACACCTGGGAGCAGGCTCCCAAGATCGTGGCTCAGGTGGTGCGGGACGTGATCGCTCCGACCGGCGCCACCGTCGACCTGGAGTACCTGCGCGGCCGGCCGCCGGTGAGCAACGACTCCCGGGCGATCCAGGTGCTGACCGCCGCCACCGGCGCCGCGCTCGGGCCGGAGGGGATCGCCGAGACGCCCCAGAGCATGGGCGGCGAGGACTTCTCCTGGTATCTGGAGTACGTCCCCGGCGCTCTCGCCCGCCTCGGTGTGGGTCGTACCGGGCCCAACGTCGACCTGCACCGCGCGTCCTTCGACGTGGACGAGCGGGCCATCCCGGCCGGCGTACGCGTCATGGTGCAGACCGCGCTGCGGGCACTGGCGGCGGCGCGCTGACCCCAGCGACGAGCGCTGGCGTCCTCCGTCGCCGGCTCAGCACCAGCAGCAGGACCGCCAGCGGTACGCCGAACGCCACCAGCCACGGCAGCAGCGCGCCCAGGACGGTGAGCAGGATCGTCATCGAGGAGACGAACGCCTCCCAGCCCCCCTTGAGCCCGACCAGGAAGCCGGTCTCGGCCTTCTCCTCGCTGGTCTTCGCCGCCGGCCCGGCCAGTGACACCTCGATCGTGGACAACGCGGTCAGGTCGGCCAGCCGCCGCTTCTTGGCCTCCAGCGAGGCCAGGTCCGCCTCCCGGCGACCCAACTCGTTCTCCAACGACACCAGGTCGGCGATCGAGTTGGCGCGGGCGAGCAGCCGCCGTGCGCTGTCCACGCGCGCCCGCTGAGTGATGATCCGGGCCTCCAGGTCGACGGTCTCCTCGGTGACGTCCTGGGTGTTGATCTCCCGGCTCTGCTGCCGGCCGAGCTTCGCGACCTCCTCCACGACCCCGGCGAACTTCGCCGCCGGAACTCGCAGCTGCAACTCCGCCACGGCGTCGGCCTCGGCGCTGCGCCGCTGGTCGCCGCCGATGAAACCACCGGCCCGGGTGACCACGGCGCTGACCTCACGGGCAGCGTCGTCCACATTGGCGACCTGCACCCGCATCGATCCGGTGTAGATGATCGCCCGCTGGTCGACCCGCAGGTCCGGAGCACCGGCGCCGGCGCCGGCCGCCCCCGCCGCGTCCGCGTCGCTGCCCCTGTCGGCCGCCCCGCCCGCCGCGGCCGGCGCCTCGGCCGCCGAGTCCGCCGAGTCCGCCGAGCCGCTGTCGCCGGCACCGCATCCCGCCAGGGCCAGCGCCGCCGCAAGTGTGCCCGCCACCAGTAGTGCGCCGCGGCGTCGTCCTGTCCGTCCGTCCATCCCCGCTCCCATCGTCGTCAGCTTCAGTGGCGATAGCTCGGACGCGACGCGCCCGCCGGCTGGTTCCGGCAGACTGCGCTGAGGACATCACGATTCGACAGCCGAGGAGTCACGATGCGGCTCACCAAGTACGCCCACTCCTGCCTCCGGGTGGAACACGACGGGGGAGTGCTCGTCGTCGACCCCGGGGTGTTCAGCGACCCCGCGACGGCGTTGGACGGTGTGGACGCGGTGCTGATCACCCACCAACACCCCGACCACCTCGACCTCGCCGCGCTGCGCCTGCAACTGGACCGGCAGCCGTTCGCGATCCACGGCCCCGCCTCGCTCGCCGAGGCCCTGGGCGACGCGGCCGAGGCGTTGCGCCCGGTCAGCCCCGGTGAGTCGTTCACCGCCGCCGGGGTCGCCATCCGCGCGTACGGCGGGCGGCACGCCGTGATCCACCCCGACATCCCGGTGGTGGACAACCTCGGCTACCTGATCAATGACGTGGTCTACCACCCGGGAGACTCCCTGGTGGTGCCCGACGAGACGCCCGTCGACACGCTGTTCGCGCCGATCCACGCCCCCTGGTCGAAGTTCTCCGAGGTGGTCGACTTCATCCGCGCGGTCGCGCCGCGGCGCGCGTACGCCCTGCACGACGCGTTGCTCAACGACAACGGGCTGGCCGTGCTCGACCGGCAGTACGCCGCGCTGTCCGGCACCGACTACCAGCGCCTGGAGCCCGGTAGCCGGGTGGACGTCTGACCGATGCCGGGCCCCTCCGCGGAGCTGGTGCAGCAGCTCTACCGCACTCCACCGGACCGGTTCGTGGCCGCCCGGGACGCCGCGGTGGCCGAGGCCCGCCGGGCCGGCGACCCGACCACCGCCCGGGAGCTGGCCCGGCTGCGTCGCCCCACGGTCGCCGCCTGGCTGGTGAACCTGCTCGCCATCCGACGTCCCGAGCTGGTCGCCGACCTGGTCCACCTCGCCGACGCCCTGCGCGCCGCCCAGCGGGAGCTGCGCGGGCCCCGACTGCGGGAGCTGTCCGCCCAACGCCGGGCGGTGGTCGGGGCCCTGGTCGCCGAGGTCCGCAAGCTCGCCGCGGCGGAGCCGGAGGCCCCTCCGGTCGGCCGACTGCCACTGGCCGAGGTGGAGGCGACCCTGAACGCGGCGCTCTCCGACGCCGAGGTCGCCGAGCAGGTCCGGACCGGGCGCCTGCTCCGCTCGGCCAGCTACGCCGGCTTCGGTGAGGTGCCCCGGCCGCAGCTGAGGCTGGTCACCGGCGACGAGGAGGAGCCGGAGGCCCAGCGCCCTGCCCGCCGGCCGGGCGCCCAGCGCGAGGGCCGCGAGCCGGCTCCCGACCGGGCCGGGGAGCGGGCCGCGCAGGCCGAGCGTGCGGCGCAGCGGGCGGCTCGGGCCGAGCGAGCCCGACGCCGCCGGGCATTGGACCGCGAGTTGGACCGCGCCCGGGCCGACCAGCAGCGGGCCGATGACGAGTTGACCGAGGCGACCGGGCAGGAGCGCGACGGCGCCGCCGTACTCGACGGGATCGAGACCGAGCTGGCCGAGCTGGAGCGACGGCGGGCGGTCGCCGAGCAGGACCTCAGCCGGGCCAAGCTGGTCCGGCGGGCGGCCGAGCGGGCGGTGACGGTGGCCCGGCGGCGCTCGGGCGAGGTCGAGGCCGCCGTCGAGGCACTGGCGGCCGAAGAGGGGGATGCGGACGCGGGCGGTGGCGCGGCAGACTGACCATCGATGGACGACGACGAGCGGGCGGGCCGTCCGGGGCCGGCCGTCCCCGACCGGAGCGCCGCCGCCGTGCCGCGACCCCCGCAGGCGGCGCCTCGATGACGCCGGAGCAGATCGCCGCCGCCAGCAAACCCGTCATCCTCGATCTCGGCGACGGGTTCAGCAGGTGCCCGAGCACGCTGCGCCGGGCCCGGCAGCTCGGCATCTCCGGCTGGGCCTTCTACATCACCGGTCGGGCCGGCGCACTCGGTGACGTACGGGCGGAGACGGCCGCCGCGGCCATCGGCTTCGTCGCACCGGACGCCGTCGCCGACGGCTGGGACGCCGCCGCGCGGGTCCTGAGGCCGGCCGAGGTGGCCGCCGCGAGTCTCGTCGAGTGCTGCCGGTGGGGGACGCAGCAGCTGGCAGTGCTGCCGGAGGCCGAGCGCCTGGCCGGCCTCGTCGAGCGGGCGGTGGCCGCCGCGGACGCCAGCGGCATGCCGCTCTTCGCCGCGTGGCGGGCCATGCCGCTGCCGGATCTCTCCCCGGGCGCCCGCAGCGCCGCCGGGCTGCGACTGCTGCGGGAACACTTCACCGGCGCCTACCTGCTGGCGGTGCGCGCCGCCGGCATGACCCCGCTGGAGGCGGTGCTGGCCGGGCCGGAGGGGGAGGCCGGCGCGGTGGCGTGCGGTTGGCCGCCGCCGTACCCGCCGGTCGGGCCGTTGGTGCGTCGGCGGCTCTGGGCGGAGGCGGTGACCAACCGGCTGGCCGCACCGGCGTTCGCGGCGCTCGGCCCCGCCGACGGCGCCGAGCTGGTGGAGCTGCTGCACCGCACCCGCGCCGGCCTCGCCGGCTGAGCATCCCGGAGCGAAAATGGGCGGCGTCGTCGGCCGGCAGCTGCCAGGATGTTCTGCCGTGACTCTTCCCGCTGGCTGGACCACACGCCGCCCCACCCTCGACGACGTGCCGGCGATCCTCGCGGTGGTGCACGCGGCCGACACCTTCGCCATCGGCCACCCCGACTTCGACGCCGAGGACGTCGAGCAGTCGCTGACGGCCCCCAGCTTCGACCCGACCCGGGACTCCTGGCTGGCGCTCGACCCGGACGGCACCGTGGTCGCCTGGGCGACGGTGGACAACCCGACCGGGGTCGGCCGGGAGTTCGTAGAGGTCTACGTCGACCCGGAGCGGGCCGCCACCCTCCGCGCGCCACTGCTGGCCCGGCAGCTCGACCGGGTCGCCGAGCGCGCCGCGGAGCGGCGACTGCCGACGCTCACCGTCCGGTGCGCGGTGTTCGCCCCGGAACGCGACTGGGCCCGGGACCTGCGCGCCGCCGGGTTCACCGTGGCCAAGCGGTACGTCCGGATGCGCCGCCCGCTGGCCGACCTGCCGACCGAGCCGTCGCCGCCGCCCGGGGTCACGGTGCGGCCGGTCCGCCCGGACGACGAGGCCGAGCTGCGGGAGTTCCACCGGATCCACGACGTCGCGTTCGGCGACACCCCGGATCACGAGCCGCTGTCGTACGAGCGGTGGCGGGCCCGGATCGGTGACGCGACCGCCTGGGACGAGTGGTTCGTCGCCGAGGTCGACGGGGTGCTCGCCGGCGCGTTGCAGTCCTCCGACCAGGCGCTCGACCAGCAGCAGGGCTGGGTGAAGCGTTTGTCGGTGCTGCCCGCGTACCGTCGGCGGGGTGTGGGTGCGGCGCTGTTGCGCCGCGCGTTCGCCCGCTACGCCCAGAAGGGGCGGGAGTCGGCCGGTCTGGGAGTGGACCTCACCAACCCGACCACCCCGCTGTCGCTGTACGAGTCGGTGGGCCTGCGGGAAACCCTGTGGACCGACATGTACGAACGGGTCGTCCCCGCCGCCGGTGTGTGATTGACGACGCCGGCCGGGCCCGACGGGCACTCGGGTCGGCGACGGTTGCAGACTGGGGGCGTGGGATACGCGCTACGGGGACGCGGTGGCGGTGGGACGGGACCGCAGCTCGGTGACGTAGTCGTCCGGCGCACCCGCCTTCTCGGCGGCGTTCGCGATCTCGGACAGGTACCAGGAGGTCGGCAATCCGCCCTCGTACCCGTCGAACACGTAGACCCACGCGGTCACGTCGCCGTCGAGGGTCGAGATCCGCACGTGCAGCTTGCGGTACGTGCCGGCGGTCACCCCCTCGATCTCGTCGAGCTGGGCGGCGTCGTACGGGTGGATGTCGTAGATCGCCACGAACACCCGGTCGCCGGGGGACTCGACGACGGTGCTCACCGCGCCCTCCCAGCCGATCACGTCCGCTCCGGCGAAGGTCAGCCGCCACCCCTCCAGCCAGCCGGTGCCCACCATGGGCGAGTGCGGGCAGTAGGCCCGCATCCGGGCCGGGTCGAGGTTTGAGCCGTAGGCGGCGTGATGACGCACGGCGATGACGATAGCCCGGCGGGCCGGTGGGGGAGAATACGACCGTGCGTGTCGGACGCGTTCGGGAAAAGAAAGTCACTGTGAGCATCAACGAAGGGCGAACGCTGTGAGCCGGATCGTGATCATCGGCGGTGGGCCGGCCGGGTACGAGGCGGCGTTGGTCGCCGCCCAACTGGACGCCGATGTCACCGTGGTCGAGGCCGACGGCGCGGGCGGGGCCTGCGTGCTCTCCGACTGCGTACCGTCGAAGACGTTCATCGCCAGCTCTCAGGTGGTCACCGGTTACCGGGACACCGAGGAGTTCGGGGTGCACTCGGACGGCCTGGAGGCGGTCACCGTCGACGCGCAGGCCGTGCACGACCGGGTCAAGCGTCTGGCGCTGGCGCAGTCCGCCGACATCCACGCCAAGCTGCTCAAGGCCGGGGTCACCTTCGTGGCCGGCACCGCCCGACTGGGCGAGGATGCCCTCGGGCACACCCACCGGGTCGTCGTCACCCCCGCCGACGGGGGCGAGGAGTACTCGATCGCCGCGTCCACCGTGCTGGTGGCCACCGGCTCGACACCCCGCCAGTTGCCCACCGCCGTGCCCGACGGCGAGCGCATCCTGACCTGGCGTCAGGTGTACGACCTGCCGGAGCTGCCCGAGCACCTGATCGTGGTCGGCTCCGGCGTGACCGGCGCCGAGTTCGCCAGCGCGTACCTGGCGATGGGGGTCGAGGTCACCCTGGTCTCCAGCCGGGACCGGGTGATGCCGCACGAGGACGCCGACGCGGCGTCGGCCATCGAGCGGGTGTTCCGCAACCGGGGCATGAACATCCTCAACAACTCCCGCGCCGACGCGGTCCGGCGTACCGCCGACGGGGTGGAGGTGGAGCTGTCCGACGGTCGCAAGGTCACCGGCTCGCACGCGCTGATCGCGGTCGGCTCGATCCCCAACACCGCGAACCTGGGCCTGGCCGAGTACGGCGTGGAGCTGGGCCGGGGCGGCTACGTCACGGTCGACCGGGTCTCCCGGACGAACGTGCCCGGCATCTACGCGGCGGGTGACTGCACCGGCGTGCTGCTGCTGGCGAGCGTGGCCGCCATGCAGGGCCGGATCGCGATGTGGCACGCCCTCGGCGAGGCCGTCCGTCCGCTGCGGTTGCGGACCGTCGCGGCGAACGTCTTCACCGACCCGGAGCTGGCCACCGTGGGCGTCTCTCAGGACGAGGTGGACGCGGGCAAGGTGCCGGCCCGGCAGGTGATGCTGCCGCTGTCCGGCAACGCGCGGGCCAAGATGGACGACCTCTCCGACGGCTTCGTGAAGCTGTTCTGCCGGCCGGCGAGCGGCCAGGTGGTGGGCGGCGTGGTGGTCGCCCCGAAGGCCAGCGAGCTGATCCTGCCGATCACCATGGCCGTGGAGAACAACCTGACGGTCAACGAGTTGGCGCAGACGATCACCATCTACCCGAGCCTGTCCGGCTCGATCACCGAGGCAGCCCGCCAGCTCATGCTCCACGAGCTGGAGTGATTCGCCGGGTCTGGATCACGGCGACGGTGCCGAGGACGGCGACCTCGGTGACGATGAGCAGGCGTTCGGCCAGGCCGATCAGCACGCGGTCACCGGGGTAGGCGGACCAGACCATCGCCGCCGCCAGGGTCAGGCTGAGCAGGGTCAGGGCGCGCAGCGTCCGGGCGGCGGCGTCCAGGTCGGGCCGGCGGGCCAGCAGCCAGCCGCCGACCGGCAGCGCCAGGAAGGCGACCACCGACGCGTACCGGTGGAGGTAGGCGGCGGTGGTCATGGCGGTGCCCGGCTCGTTCGTCGGCACCACGGCGGCCAGCAGCAGCCCCGCCACCCAGGCGCCGAGTAGCAGCTCGACCGCTCGACCGGGCGGCGGGCCGGTGCGGCGCAGCCCGTACATCACTGCCACGGTGGCGAGCGCCAGCACGACCATGGCGACGTCGATGACGCCGCCCCGGTCGGAGACCGCGAAGTCGCTGATGGTCAACGCCCACGGGTTGAGGTCGTCGTTGACTTCCAGATGACCGATGACGGTGAGCAGCGCCGCCACGGCGATCCCGCTGAGGGCCGCCACACCGGTGTTCCGGGTTCCAGGCATGCCTCAGCCTGTCGCCGCGAACACCCCAGCCAAATCCGGGACCGTCACTGACTTGGCCCCCAAACCCCACCCCTAGAGGCACCCCACGCGGTCGGTCCTCACGAGATCTTGGACAGTTTCCGTTCGCGCCGAACGGAAACTG
>NZ_JBFAPG010000127.1:0-13335 GCF_040675595.1 Micromonospora sp. NPDC049580 | reverse complement strand
CGCACCTGCGCGACGCCGACGCGGTGGTCTTCGCCGCCGGCGCCGGCCCCGGCAGCGGCGCCGCCCGCAAGGACACCGTCGACCGGGCCGCCGCCGCGCTGCTCGCCGACGCCGCCACCCGCGCCGGCGTCCACCGCTACCTGCTGGTCTCCTCCATGGGCGTGGACAACCCACCCGCCGCCGGCACCGACGACGTGTGGGCCGCCTACCTACGCGCCAAACGAGCCGCCGAGGACGACCTGCGCGCCCGCGACCTGGCCTGGACGGTGCTGCGCCCCGGCCGGCTCACCGACGACGAACCCACCGGGCACGTCACCCTCACCCGACACGCCGGCCGAGGCGACATCAGCCGCGCCGACGTCGCCCTGGTCCTCGCCGCGCTCCTGGACGAACCCCGCACCGCCGGCACGACCCTGGAACTCGTCGGCGGAACGACACCGATCGCCGACGCCGTCCGCGCCGCCGCGAGATGACCCCCGGGCTGGGGTCGCGGTACGTGACCCCAACCCGGGCCGGTCAACGCTGGTGGTGACGCGGCAACGCCGCCTGCCCCGCCACGCCACCCACGAAGGGCGCCCCCGGCGTCTCCTTCGCGATCCGGTCCATCGTGCGCGCCAACTGCTCACTGCCGTCGTCGAGATGCCGCGCCGCCGCCTGCATGTGCGACACCATCATCTCGCCGAAGATCCGCAACGCCTCCCGGGTCGCCACCGTGTCGTCGAAGCTCGGCCCGGCCGTACTGCGGTACTCCGCCACCGCCCGCTCGGCCTCCTGCTTCGCCTCCTCCGCCGCCGCCCGCATGTAACTCTCGTACTGCAACCGGGCGTACTCGGCGACCCGCCGCGCGTAGTCGTGCGCCTGCGCGATGATCTGCTCGGCCTCCCGCTGCGCCGCCGACAGCAGATTCACCTCCTTGGCCGCCGGCACCTTCACCGCCGCGCCCGTGCTCGGGATCACCCCGTGGCGGTGCAACTCCACCCGGTCGGTGAGCCGCTCGTTCTCCGCCCGCAGGTTCGCGATCTGCGTCGCCAACAGATCCAACTCGTCGGCGACCTGCACCCGGAACCGGTCCACGTCCGCGTTGTCGTAGCCACGCCGCGCGAACGGCGCCGTCCCGAACTCCCACCGCCGAACCCGGTCGGAGGTCATCCGCACCTGCACACCGCCGGACACCTGAATCCCGTCGTACCGGCTGATCGGGGTCGCGCTCACCTCTCACCCCCCTCACTCGACTGCTGGACCGCCGTACGCCACGCCGGGCCGTACCACTGCTTGCCCAGACCCTCGTGATGCACCTGACCCTCGTGGTAACCCGCCCGAGCCAACGTCTGCACCGCGTGCGACACCATCTCGTCCGACCCGCACACGTACACGTGCCGCGAACGCCAGTCACCATCGGCCAACGCCCGGTCCACCGCGTACACGAACTCACCCGGCCGGTTCGCGTCCGCGCCCACCACGTACGTCACCGTCAACCACGGACACGACGACGCCAACTTGTCGATCGCGTCGCTGTCGTAGAACTCGCTGCGCGACCGCGCACCCACGTACAGATCCACGCGACGACCGGAACCCTCCGCGGCGACCTGCTCCACCAGGGCCTTCACCGGCGCCCAGCCGGTGCCCGACGCCAGCAGCAACAGGTCACTGGAACCCGCCGCCCACAACGCCAGGTGCTCCCCCACCGGCGCGGCCAGATGCACGCGGTCCCCCACCGCCGAGCCGTACACCAGCCGCGACGACACCGCGCCACCCGGAGCGGCCCGCACATGCAACTCCAGCGTGCCGTCCGCGCGCGGCGCGTTCGCCGGCGAGTAGTACCGCCACGACCGCACCGACGGGTGCGACACCCCGATCGACTGACCCGGGGTGAACGGCAACAGGTACTGCGGACGCACCGTCAACACCGCCACGTCGAACGCCCGCCGCTCATGGGACACGATCTCCGCCACCCACCACGGCGGGTTCACCGCCTCCGCGGCCTGCGCCGCCTCCGTCATCACCTGCGCGATCAGCCCGTACGCCGCCGCCCAGTCCTGGGCCAGCTCATCGGTCCACTGCTCGGCGAGAAAATGCTGCAACGTCGCCAACAGCGCCTCACCGACCGCCGGATAGTGCTCCGCGCGGACCGCGAACTTACGGTGATCCGCGCCGAGGTCCTGCAGGAAACCCACCAGCCGATCGACCTGATCCACGTGGGACACGATGTGGCCCAGCGCGGTGACCAGGCGGTCCCGCTGCCCCGCCATGTTCGTGGGGAACATCTGCCGCGTCTCGGGATGCGCCAGAAACAACGTCGAATAGAAGTAGAGCGGCACCTCGTCGCCGTGCCCGGCGACGAGGGACCAACTCTGCTTGAGTCGGGCCGCGTCCACGCTCAGACGCCCGGACGCTCTCCGGTGGCCACCACCTGGTCCTGCACCTGCGCCAGCACCGCCCGCACGTCGTCCTGCACGTCGGCCGGAACACCCAACTCGGTCAGCGTCGCGATCAGGTACTCACCGACCTTGGCGTAGTGCGCCACCGGAATGCCCAACGGCTGGTGCGCCTCGGCCAACCCGCGACCGGTGTACTCGTTCGGGCCGCCCAGCACCACCGTCAACATCAACGCCAGGTGCCGACGCTGGCCCGCCATGTCCACAGTGGCGAAATAACCCGCCAACTCCGGATCGGCGAGCACCTTGTCGTAGAACAGCTCCACGGCCGCCTTCACCGAACTCGCTCCGCCGATGCGGTCGTAATTCGAGGCGGGAGCGGTCTCTTCCGTAACCGTCACGGTCGTTCCTTCCGGGGTGACAGGTCGCGCGCGCGGTGACGCGCAGGGGCAACGGCCACCGACGCCACACCGTCAAGCCGCTGCGGCACACCGGGGACCGTGACGGACCATAGCGTGCCCGCAACCTCCGGTCAGGGCCCCCCTATCGGTTTCCCGACAGTCGACGCACACGCATCGTCACCACAGTGGACCCCGAAGATCCACCCACGGCAATCAGAAGATCACCCACGGTATCCACTGTGGAAAACGTCACCCGGGGAAACCGTCACCCGGACGCCACGACCTGACCCGCAGTCACCAGACGGCCGTAGCCAAAAGAGTCACCCGTATCGCCGGACCGGGCACCAGCGGACGCGCAGCGCGACTCAGCCGGCCCGCCGCCGCGCCCGCCGCGCCGCCAACTCGTCACCCACCGGATCCGACGAGGGCCCCACCACCGGCTCCGCCGGGCCGCTCGCCGCCGGCTCCGCCGGCAGATGCGACAACGACCCCTGGATCTCCTTGAACGCCCCACCGATCGCGATCCCGAAGACGCCCTGCCCACCCTGCAACAGGTCGACCACCTCCTCCGGGGACCGACACTCGTACACCGTCGTCCCGTCGGAGATCAGCGTGATTCCCGCCAGATCCTCCACACCACGCGACCGCAACGCCTCGATCGCCTTGCGGATGTTCTGCAGGGACACCCCCGCGTCCAACAACCGCTTCACGACCTTCAACACCACCAGATCGCGGAACGAGTACAACCGCTGCGTCCCCGAACCCGACGCGTCCCGGACGCTCGGCACCACAAGCGTCGTGCGCGCCCAGTAATCCAACTGCCGATAACTGATGCCCACCGCGTGACACGCCGTCACACCTCGGTAGCCCACCGAGCCGTCACCCTCAGTCGCCACACCCGGCGACGACGCACCCGGCTCACCCAACTGTGTACCCGGATCAGGATCCTGCGGCTCGTGCATCCGGACAACCTCCCCGTCAGTGCGGCGACGCGTCGTTTCCGGGACGCGCACCCCTCGACACGGCAACCCTAACGCCACCTTCAGGGGTTACCACGGAGGAACCGACGCGACACGCCGCGCAGCCACCGAGAAAGATCACCAACCACACGCCGACGTCACCCACCGTGACACCAGCGCGGAACCGAGCCACTCAGCCCGCGAAATCCTCCGGACGCACCTGCTCCAGGAACTCGCGGAACTTCTCCACCTCGTCCTCCTGCTCGTCGGGGATGACGATCCCCGCCTCGCTGAGGACCTGCTCCGCACAACGAATCGGCGCACCGACCCGCAACGCCAACGCGATCGAATCGCTCGGCCGCGCCGACACCCGCACCCCATCGCCGATCAGGAGATCCGCGTAGAACACGTTCTCCTTCAGCTCGGTGATCTCCACCGCCTGCAACGGCGCCTGCAACGCCGCCAACACATCCCGCAAAAGATCATGCGTCAACGGACGGGCCGGCTTGACCCCCTGCTGCTCATAAGCGATAGCCGTGGCCTCGACCGCGCCGATCCAGATCGGCAGATAGCGGTCGCCCTCGACCTCCCTGAGCAGGACGATCGGCTGGTTGCTCGGCAGCTCCACCCGAACTCCGACCACGCTCAGCTCGCGCACCGCCGCCTCCGTGTCGTTGTCACCTACGCCGCACCGCGCCCTTCCCTGCACGGTACACGGACCGCAACACGGTCGTCCGATGCGCTACAGCACCACGCCCGCGCCAGAGAGGGGTTACCCCGGCAAGCCTACGGCACGCTTCGGAGAAGAGATCTTTCCGCTCCACCGCCGCCTGCCGGGCACCCTCACCGACCCAACGTCGACCGAAGCCCCACCCGCACCAACGCCGCGTGCAACTGCTCCGACAACGCCACCAACTCCCGCGCCGTCTCCGCCGCCCGCGCCCGCGCCGCCGGATCACTCTGCCGCGCCAACGGCGCCACCAACTGCGCGAACAACCCGACCTCACGATCGGCCGCGCTCCGGTAACCCCGCAGATGCCGCGGCTCCAACCCGTACGCCGCCAAACCCGCCACCGCCGACGCGATGATCAACGCATCCGCGTCGTACCACCCCGGCGGATCCGACACCAGCACACCGAGCCGCTCCAACTCCACAAGCGTCGACTCGTCGATCCCACTGCGAGCCACCAGCTCAGCCCGGCCGAGCCGCACCTGCGACGACTCGGCCGGCTCCGCCGACTCCCGACCCGGCACCGCACCATCGGGCCCCACCGCGACCAACGCCGGCCGCGACCGCTCCGGCTGCTCGCCAGACGAATCCCACTGGGCCAACTGCTCACGGATCACCCGCAACGGCAGGTACCGGTCCCGCTGCGCGGTCAGCACGAACCGCAACCGCGCCACATCGTCCCAGCTGTACTTCCGGTAACCCGCCGCCGTCCGCTGCGGCTCAACCAGCCCCTCGGCCTCAAGGAACCGCAGCTTCGAAATCGTCGTGTCCGGGAAATCCACCCGCAACTGCCCCAGCACCTCACCGATGCTCATCAGCGGCTGGGACCGGGCCGCCCCGGGTGGCGTGGAGGCCGCAGGCTCGTTCACCCCCGGCCGGCCTCCTCCTCCGGGCGCGGACCGGCGATGAACACCACCCGGAACTTACCGATCTGTACCTCGTCACCATTGCTCAACGTGGCCGCCTCGACCCGCTCACGATTCACGTACGTGCCGTTCAGGCTACCCACGTCCCGCACCGTGAACGTCCCACCATCACGATGGAACTCCGCGTGCCGGCGCGACACCGTCACATCGTCGAGGAAGATGTCACTGTCCGGGTGCCGGCCACTGGTCGTCACATCGTGGTCCAACAGGAACCGGGCACCCGCATTCGGGCCGCGACGAACCACCAGCAGCGCCATACCCGGCGGCAACGAACCGGACATCCGGCTCGGCACCACATCGGTGTCCGGCCCTTCCAGCACTTCGTCGAGCGAGCCGAGATTGAGCGTCGAGGTGACGTCGAGTGGGGGGAACTCGTCGTCTGGGCGCGTCATGGGACCACCTCACGGATCTGTTCGGTCGGCGTCGGGTAATGGCGGGTCTGGCCGCCGGGCGCTCGTCCACCCGGCGGCTGGCTCCCCGTGCCCGGGAAGGCAATTCCACAACGCTCAACTAATGGATTCTTCTCGGTCGACTGGGCGAGCCTAGCCAGCGCCGAAATGCAGGGCAACCGGACGCGCGCAGACATCCCGCACACCGGATCAAGCACACTCAGCCTTCGGTGATCTTCTGGTACGCGCCCGCCGTCAGCAACCCGTCCGTCGCCGTCGGATCGTTCGGAGTGATCTCCACCAGCCAACCCGCACCGTACGGATCCGTGTTGATCAGCTCAGGGGTGTCACCCAGCGCGTCGTTGCGCGCCGCCACCGTGCCCGCGACCGGCGCGTAGATCTCCGACACACTCTTGGTCGACTCGATCTCACCCAGCGAGTCACCGGCCGCGACTACCGCACCCGCCTCCGGCAACTGCACGTACACGATGTCACCCAACGCGTCCTGCGCGAAGTGCGTAATGCCGACCCGCACCGAGCCGGTACCGTCACCCGCCACCCACTCATGCTCGGCGGTGTATCGCAGATCCTCGGGAATCACCAGACGCGTCCTCATCCATCGGTGCCCCGGACCACCCGGGCCCGGCGCGGCCGCGCCGGTCAGGAGACCGGACGGGCGTGTTCCTACTTGGTCGGCGCGTGCAGCGCCGAAACCTCGGCAACCTCACGCTCCCCAAACGCCACGTTACCGCCGTCACCCCGGACCGACGCGACCACCCCACCAGGAATGTTCAACGCCGTACGCATCGTCGCCGGATCACCGATCACCGTGATGGTGTACGGCCCCGTCAACCGACGCCCCTCCACCATCAACGACCCGTTGTCCCCATCGAGGAAGTACGTCGATGCGATCACCCGCACCGTCGCCCGGTCACCACCGGAGATCTGCATCGCCTCCGCGCCCGCGCCCCGCAACTCCTGCACCGCGTCCAACACCCGGTCCGCCGTGATCGGCTTGACCCCGTTGCTGGAGAACTGCACCGTCAACCCCGGACCCACCGCCGGCAACGTGCCCGCCAGAATCCCCAGCTCGTCCGCCCGACGAGTCGCCTCGTCCAACGCCGCCTGCCGACCCTGCGCACCCGAGGCCAACTGCCGCTGGCTCTCCTCCAACGCCCGAATGTCCTGCTGGAGACGGTTCTCGCGCGCATCCAGATCCGACAGGATCCGCACCAGATCCTCCTGACGCGTCGCCCCCAACGTCGGATCCGTCGACGTCGTCCGCAACTGCACGACAAGCGTGAACCCCAGCAACGCCAACAACGCCGCGATCATCACCCCGGCCGCGCTGAACCGCGACCGACCCGCCGCCACCGCAGGGGCCGACTCCGCCACCGGCTCGTCCACCGGCTCACCCGCCCGCGCCACCGCGCTCAGGTCCACCGTCGCGCCGTCATCGACCGGGGCCACCCCGGGCTCCGCATCCGGAGACTCCGGCTCCTTCGTCGGACCATGCGGCGCCAACGGACTCAACTCGTCCGGATCCGGCGCGTCCGGCCGCGGATCCGGCTCACCCGCCGGCCCACCCGGCCGCCCCGGCACCGCCGGCTGCGGCCAGCCCGTCCCCGTCTCCGCCTGCTCGTCGCTCATCGCTGTCAAACCTACGCCCGGAACAGGTGCCGACGGATCGCCGCCACATTCCCGAAGATCCGCACACCCAGAACGACCACCACACCGGTGGACAACTGCCCGCCCACGCCCAACTGATCCCCCAGATACACGATCAGACCCGCCACCAGCACGTTCGAGATGAACGACACCACGAACTGCTTGTCGTCGAAGATGCGGTCCAACTTCGCCCGGACCCCACCGAACACCGCGTCCAACGCGGCGACCACCGCGATCGGCAGGTACGGCTGCAACGCCGCTGGCACCGTGGGATCAAGCCACACGCCCAGCACCACACCGGCGAGCAACGCCAGCACCGCGATCATCCGCCACCTCCGGAAGGACTAGCGGTCCCCGGCGAACCCGACGACCCAGGACTGCCGGACCGGACACCCGACCCCGAAGGGCTCGGACTGACCGACGGCTTGGCGTAGCGTAGCTGCGGCTCCGGAGCCGCCGGCAGGGTGAGGTCCTCCGCCTTGCGCACACCGAACGACAGGCCGGTCTTCTGCGCGACGTCCTGCATTACCGCCGCGCTGCGACTGTCCTCGAACTTGCGCCGCATCGACCCCGGCCCGATCGCCGACACCTCGTACGGCCCCGTCACCGGCCGGAAATCCACCAGGATCGCCTCGCCCGCCGTACGGATCGTCGACGTCGACGTCAACCGCTGCCCATTGATCGCGATCGCCTCGGCACCGGCGCTCCACAACGCGTTCGCCACACCCTGCAGATCGCTGTACAGCACCTGCGGCGGCCCCGCGCCCTTACCGGTCACCGCGTCCGCGTTGCCCGGGGCGTCCGCCAGGCGCACCACCACACCGTCACCCCGCACCCGGCCGAGCCCGGTGACCGCCTCCAGGTCCCGCAGACGTGCCGCGGTCGACCCGCTCAACGCCGCGTCCCGCTGCCGGCTGACCTCCTCCCGCAGCTGATCCGCGCGCGCCGACAACCGGTCGGTCTGGCTCTCCCGCTCCTTGATCTGCGCCACCAACCCGGAGCGGGCCTGAGCACGCCCCGGCTCGTCCGCCATCGTCTGGCGATACGCCACCGCGAACAGGAAACCCAGCACCACCACCACGACCAGGCTGACCGACCGCGCCGGCCAACCCCGGGGCGCGTCCTGCGACGACGCCACCCGCTCGCGCGCGGCCGCCGCGTCCGCGTACCCCGGATCCAGGGGGTTGCGGAACAGTTCGGTGAGGAAGTCCGGGGCGTACACCCGATCCGGGCGGGGACCCTCCGGCGGCGTCGCGCTCACGCGCCCGCTCCCGGGCCGCGCGCCGCGCGCACCAGCCTCGACGCCTGCACCACGTACATGGCGCCGGCCACCCAGTAGAGCACCAGCCCCCACCAGGCCAGCCCCCAGCCGATCGCGGCCGTCGCCGTCGCCGCCTGACTCCACTCGGTGGCCAACAGCAGCACCGGGAACGCCGCGAGCAGCAGGAACGTGGCGGTCTTGCCCACGTAGTGCACCGGTGGCGGCCCGTACCCGTAGCGGCGCAACACCGCCAGTGAGCCGAGCAGCAACGCCTCCCGGGCCAGCAGCGCCGCCGTGAACTGCCACGGCACGATCTCCCGGGCGGTGAAGGCAAGCAGCGTGGCGAGGATGTAGAGCCGGTCGGCGAGGGGGTCGAGCAGCTCCCCGAGCCGGCTCACCTGACTCAGCCGGCGCGCGATCCAACCGTCGACCCAGTCGGTGGTGCCGCCGATGGCCAGCACCACCACCGCCGCCACGTCCGCGCGGGCCACCAGGAACAGGTAGAGGAACAGGGGTACGCCCAGCAGGCGCCCGAAGCTGATCAGGTTGGGCAGGGTGAGCACCTGGTCGCCGGGAGCCTGGTCACCGGTGTCCCGCGGATGCTCTGCCCGAGCCGGCCGACGCGACACCCGAACCTCCTCCACCGCACGCCCCGACGCCAGACCGAGATCGGGCGCGGCGGAGGTCGTACGCGCTGTCGGGCCGGCAACCGCCGGCTCCCCTGCGGCCCCGGGATGGGACCTCTGCCCTGATGCGGCCCGCGATCTCGATGATCACGGGCCGGCTGAGTGCGCTGCCACTATATCGGGCTTCCCCGCGCTCCTCGGCCGCCGCCGCGTGCTGTCGGTGCGGCTGTGCCGCACTGTGGCGTGGATCACCACGCGTAGAGCGTCCTAGGATACTAGTGGAAGGGGGACGGCGGTTCAGGCCGTCTGGACCGCTTGATCGGTCTGCTGCTCCGGCACCGTCTGCGTGGCCGCCCGACCGAAGGCGAGCAACGACAGCAACAGATCGTGCTGCATCCGGGGCGGCATCCGGTCCAACACGGCCTGCACCGCGCGCTGGCGCCGCTCCGCCAGCTCCCGCAGCAGGGTCAGGGCGGCGGCGGTCGGCACCAACCGCACCTCCCGCCGGTCGCGCGGGTCGGCCACCCGGCGCAACAGACCGGTCGCCTCCAGCCGGTCGCAGAGGCGGCTGGCCGAGGAGGGCACCACGTCCAGCAGCTCCGCGAGACCGTTGACGTTGGTCTCCCGTCGGCCGCTGATCAGCATCAGCACCCGCAGCTGGGTCGGTGGCACCTGATGCCGCGACGCCGCCGAGTCGAGCACGGCGATCAGCGTCTCGGCGGCCGCGTCGATCGCCGAGGCGAGATCCGCAGGTCGCTCCACCCGATGTCCCCTGCCGTCGTCACGCTGGTGCCCGCCCGGCGCGGCGGCGGCAACCCTCATCCGCCGTCCCGCTCACGCGGACCATGCCAGTCGAGGCAGACGACGACGGCGTCGTCGCGCAAATCGGAATCCGCGTGATAGGCGTGTAGTTCGCGCATCACCGTACCAACCGCCTCGGTCGCCGGCTGCAACCGTGTGGCCCGCAGGGATCGGGCCATCATCCGCTGCCCGTACGGCTCCCGCCCCGCCGGCTCGGCCGCCCACACGCCGTCGCTGACGACGAAGACACGGTCACCCGGCGCGAGCTGGAACTCCTGCAGCTCGTAGCGGGTCTCGGCGAACATGCCCAGCGGCAACTGCTGCTCCAGCTCCATCGGCTCGACCGTCGCGCCACGCATCCGCAGCAGGTGCGGCGAACCGGCGTCGACCGCCCGCACCCGCCCGGTGCGGATGTCCAGCTCGAGCAGCAGCGTGGCCACGTACCGACGGCCCCGGTGCTGGTAGTAGACCGTGTCCGAGGCCAGCTCCGCCTGCTCCACGAGGCCACCGCCGGAGCGGCGGGCGTTGCGCATCGCGTTCACGGTGACCGCCGTCAGCAGCGACGCGGCCAGGCCCGTGCCCTCGCCGTTGAGCACCGTCAGGGTCAGCCGGTCACCGTCCAACGACCAGTCGAAGTGGTCGCCACCGACGGTGTACGCCGGTTCCAACTGCCCGGCCAGGTGAAAGGCGCGGTGCGCCACGCTACGACCGGGCAGCAGGTCCCACTGCATCTCGGCGGCCATGCTGAGCCGCTCCCGGCGACGGGCCCGCCGATAACGGTCGGTCTCCCGGTCCGCGGCCCGCATCGCCACCGCCAGGTCGCCGGCGATGTCGGTGGCGCGCCCGGTCACCGCCGGGCCCGGGACGGTCGGCAGTTCGATGAGCAGCACACCCAGCCGCTCCCCCCAGACCGTCAGGGGCAGGTAGAGCCGGCAGACTCCGTCGTCCAGCCCGTCGCGCACCGGCTGCTGGCTGGAGAAGCAGCGCTGCGCCACGGTGTGCTGGGCCAGGGCTCCGGCCGCCGGCAGGTCCGGATCCAGCACCGGCCAGAGCCCGCTGATCCGGTAGTCGGCGACGAACACGTCGGTGCGTAACGCGCCCAACGCCGACCGGATCGCCCGGTCCGCCGCTTCCGCCAACTGGTCGGGCGCGGCCTCGCGCAGCGCGCGCGACACCCCGTCCGGCGCGTCCACCATGGTTGGTCGTCCCTCCAGAAACTTGCTACAGGGCAAGCATCATACGGACGCCACCGGGCAGCCGGTCGTCGCGGGTCAGTCGGCGTCCCGTGTCGCCAGTACGCCGTGAAAGGCGTCCGGCACATCGGCGGGCGGGCCGGCGGGCCGCCACCGGTGGACCGGGACGATCCCGTCCGACGTCGGCGTCCACCGGCCCAGCAGTGGGGCGAAGGCCGCCGGGGGACGCATCCGGAATTCCGGACCCATCATCGCCAGCGCCTGCGGGTGGCCGGCCAGCTCCTCGGTGTCGAAGTCCACGGCCAGCAGGCTGCCCGGCGCCGCGGCGGCGTACAGCTCGTCGAGGGTGCGCGTGAGCGTGGCGTCGTCGAGGAACGCGGCGAGCCCGAGGAAGACCACCCCCACCGGCCGCCGCCCCCACCCGGGTACGAATCGATGCAGCTGGGCCGGGTCGATCGTGCCGATGTCGGTGGCGTCGCCGTAGCCGTAGCCCGCCCGGTCGCTGTCGGCGAGGATCCGCTGCCCCAGCCGGATGGTGACCGGGTCGACGTCGGTGTAGAGCACGGTGGCCTCGGCGGCGACCTCGTGCACGTTGCCCATCGTGGGCACCCCCGCGCCGAACACCAGGAACCCGTCCACGCCCTGCTCGACCATCGCCCGCACCGCCCGGCGCAGGAACGCCCGCAACTCGCGGAAGACCGGCGCGCACGGCCCGTACGCCTGCTCGAAGGCGGTCGCCGCGGCCACGTCGACGTCGAAGTGGTGTTCCCCGCCGAGCCAGAAGTCGATCATGCGAGCGGTGCTCGGCTCGTCCGGTTCATCCATCGACGACGCTCCTCCCCGTCCGGTCGCCGCCAGCGTACCGACCCGGGCCCGACCGGCGGTATCGCTCCGTCGCGCCGCCACGCCCGCGATACTGGCTCGGCGGGAGGTGAGACGGGTGAACTCGGCGGACAGCGCGGCGGTGGTGGTCGGCGTGGACGGCTCGGAGCCGTCCCTGCGCGCGGTGCGCCTGGCCGCCGCCGAGGCCGTCCGCCGGCACCGGCCGCTGCGGGTGGTGCACGGGTTCATCTGGCCGGTGCTGCACGTGCCGGTCTCCCCCGCTCCCGACGCGCCGCCCGGCGCCGGACTGCGCCACCGGGCCGAGGAGCTGGTCGCCGCCGCGGTGGCCGAGGCCGAGGCGACCGCGCCCGGGCTGACGGTCTCCGGCGAGATCATCGACGGCGAGGCGTCCGCGGTGCTGGTGGGTGAGTCCCCCACCGCCGCGCTCATCGTGCTCGGCGACCGCGGGCTGGGCGGCTTCTCCGCGCTTGTCGTCGGCTCGGTGGCGGTGCAGGTCTGCGCGTACGCCGACTGCCCGGTGCTCGTCGCCCGCGGCGACCAACGCCCCGACGAGCCGGTGCTGGTGGCGATGGACGGCTCGGCGGCGTCCCGGCTCGCCGCCGACTTCGCCGCCGAGACCGCGGTGGCGCGCGGCGTGCCGCTGCGCGCGGTGCACGCCTACCGGCACCCCGGCAGCAGCGGCCCCGGTGACATGCAACCCCTGGTGTACGACGAGGCGCAGTTGCACGCCGAGCAGGAGCGGATGCTCACCGGCTGGCTGGACGGGCTGACCGACCGCCACCCGGGGCTGCGGCTGACCTGGCGGGCGGCGCACGGCCGCGCCGGCGCGGTGCTCGCCGAGGCGTCCCGTTCGGCCCAACTGTTGGTCGTCGGGGGGCAGGGGCGTGGCGAGGTGACCGGCTTGCTGCTGGGGTCGGTGAGTCAGTCGGTGCTGCACCACGCCCGCTGCCCGGTCGCCGTGGTCCGCGGTCCCCGCTGACACCCCGGGTTGGCCTCCCGCCAGACGGGTAGACGGCCGCGGTACGCCAACGGCGACGAAGGAGGCAGCAGATGCCAGGACCACGGCCGGGCAGCAACGCGTACGACAAGCAGCGGGCGCGGTTGCGCAACGCGATCGACGACTCCGGACGCCGGGTGCCCGACGGCAAGGCCAACCAGGTCGC
>NZ_JBFAPG010000126.1:0-13356 GCF_040675595.1 Micromonospora sp. NPDC049580 | reverse complement strand
CGGGCGGCACCGCACCCCACCCGCCCGCCGGCCGCGGCCCGGCCGGGCCGCGACCGGCGTGGTCAGGTGCGGCGACCCTCGTCGCGCGCGGGGATCTCCTGACGCTGTTCGAGGGCGTCCGCCGGGTTGGCCTCCGCCGGGAGCGACGTGACCTCCTCAAGCGTGCCGGCCGGAAGGGCGCCCTGCTCGGCCAGGTCGGCCTCGGACGCCTCCGGGTCGACGTCGCCGGACACCCGGTCCGGCGGCCCGACGTCGAACGCGTCCTGCCGCTGCTCGGCGGCGTCCGCCTCCGGCGGAGGAATCGGTTCGCCCTGATCATCCCGGAACGTGCTCATCGAGAGCCTCCTGCCCGACGGGTGTCGACATGCCGCCGGGCCGCTGCCTACCCGCCGTGGTCGCGCTCACGCCTGGGCCAGCACTCGCGCGGCCACGGCCTCGATCGTGTCGGGATGCTTCGCCACCAGCGCGGCCACGCCGCCCGGGCCGGCGGGAGCGTCGGTGACCGGCAGCCACCCGCCGTCGTGTCCGAGCAGCGAGGCGATCGCGTCGACCGCCTCCGGATGCGCGGCGACCAGGACGCCCACCCGACCCCGTGGCGCGACGACGGCGCGCATGTCGCCCACCTCCTGCGCACCCACTCCCGGCGGCGGCGGGGACGCGACCCACGGCGGCACCCAGGAATCCAGCTCCGGCAGCGCCTCCGGGAAGGTGCGCCCCGCCTCGCGGATCAGCAGCGGGACCAGCTCCGGCCCCTGGTCCCGCAGGGTCGTGATCAGGGACGGCAGCCATGGCAGCAGCACCGGGTCGGGTAGCCGGGCGAAGGCGGTGGACATCGTCTCGACGACGAACGGCGCCAGCGCGGGCACCGGCTCCAGCGCGTGCACGAACCCGGCCAGATACTGCGGGAAGGCCGGCACCACCAGCGGGTTGGCCAGCAGCTCGGCACACCGGGCCCGCAGTTCGGCCAGCGGCAGCAGGCCGAGCTGGTGTCGGGCCGCCCAGAGCAGGGCGACCTTCGCCGGCGCCGTCGGGTGCGACTGCCCGACGGCCAGCTCCAACTGAGACCGGTCGCAGCCCAGCGACAGCGCCAGGCCCTCCATGGAGAACAGGAAGCCGAGCATCGCGCCGACCTGCCGGACCCCGGTCTCCTCGGCGGCGATGGCGGTCGGCAGCAGGGTGCAGTAGTGCGCGTACCCGGTGGTCACGAACGCCGCGCACCAGGGCGGAAGGGTCGGCGCGGTGGCCCGGTAGTGGGCCAGCAGGCGCCGGATGCGGCGCAGCACGTCCGGGGCGTCGTCGACGGTGCGCTCGGCGGCGAGCAGGTCCACCGCACGCGCCCCCAACTCGTCGACCAGACGAGGGCTGTCGAGCAGCCGGATGGCGTCCTCGACGGCGGCCAGCGCACCCGCGGCGGTGGCGTCGGGGCCGCGTACCGCCCGCCGCAGTCGCTGCTCCAGGACCTGCTCGACGGTCACGCCCTCGTAGCCCAGCTCGATCAGCGCCCGCTGGTGGCGGCCGAGCGCCAGGTCCCAGCTCTCCTGGACCGAACGGTGCCCGAGCCGACGCTCGCCCATGATCGGGCGGACCGCGGCCGGTGGCAGCAGGTGCCGCAGGATCCACAGCAGGTCCGAGCAGCGGCCCAGCTCCGGCTGGGCGGCCAGATCGAGCAGCGCCCGCTGCACTGTCCGCTTCTCCGGGGCCAGGCCGAGGGGCTGGAGCCGATCGAGCACGTCGCGGGCCAGCGGCGGGAGGGCGTCGTAGCCGACCTGACCGATCCGGTCGCCGCCCAGCAGGATCTCGCAGAGCCGCCGGACGTCGCGCCGGCCGGGCACCACGTCCTTCTCGATGCAGGTGACCGCCGCGTCGGCGAAGTCGTACGGGGTGGGCCGGGCCCGGTTGCGCAGGCCGGCCAGCAGTACCGAGGTCTCGAAGACGGCGATCGCGTCGGCGGTGCTGGCCAGGTACCCGTTGCGCCGGGCCAGCCGGACGATGTCCACGCACCAGCCGCGCAGCTCCGCCTCGTCCAGGCCGTCCAGGTCAGGCGCCGCGGCGAGGAAACCGGTGAGCCGGTCGCTGACCGGCCCGGCGGGGGAGGGCGCCGTCGGGGTCCGGCCCCGCCGCCCCCGGCTGGTTCCGGTGCGCTGGCCGTCCAGCCGGTACGGGGACAGCCCGTGCCGGCCCACCGCCTTCGTCCAGGTCGCCGCCGCGATCGACACCGAGCCCGGCGCCAGCCCGAACTGGGCCTCGATCGCCGAATGGCTGGACGGGATCAGGCCGTACCGCCAGCGGGTGTCGGTGCGCGGGGTGATCTCGAAGTCGTCCGCGGTGGAGCCCAGCCCGAACTGCTCGACCCGGCTGGCGGCGTGGAACGCGCCGCAGACGTAGAGGCAGTCGGCCGGATCGACGCCGGAGGTGGCGAGGTGCTGACGCATCCGCGTCCACATGTACCGCTCGCGATCCTCGTCGCGGTCCAGCCGATCCTCCCCGGCCGGGCGCAGCCGCCGGAACAGGCTGCCGATCAGCACCATCACCTGCCGGTAGGTGTCGTGGTCGGCGTCGGCCAGCGGGCGTTCCACGTACTGGTCCCACCACTCCGACCAGTGCCGCACCTTGCCGTGGTGCAGCAGGTACGCCTCCAGCTCCGCGAACCGGGGCCGCAGGTCGCCGATCTCCACCCCGACGGCGTCGCCGTGCAGCCCGGACTCCTCTCCGGTGGCGGCCGGCCCGCTTCCGTCGGTCGGCCCGGCCGCGCCGCTCCCGCCGGTCGGCTGATCGCGCGGCGACCACTGAAAGACGTGGTCGGTGGAGCGGTCCACCAGCACCAGCTCCACGCCGGGGGTCTCCAGCACGTACGCGATGGCCTGGTACTCCGCCGACGCCTCGGTGACCGGCGCGACGACGCTGAGCGGCCCCCAGTCGGCGGGAAAGCCGGACAGCTCCGACGCGAACGCCTGCACCGCGACGGGCAGACGGCAGTTGCGCAGCTCCCCGAGCAGCGGTTGGAGATCTTCGCACAGCTCCAGGTAGATGACCCGGGGCTGCTTGGCCCGCAGCCGGCGCACCATGGCCAGCGCGGAGGCCGGTGAGTGGTGGCAGACCGGGAAGATCTCCAGTCGCTCGCCGAGCGCCCGGTCGACGTCGTCGACCATGCCGGCGAGGATCGCGCCGAGCGCGTCGGCGGAGCCCGCGAACGCGGCCGCCGCGTCGCTGAGCTGCTCGCGGAGCGCGCCGAACGGGCCGGCGACGGTGGACGCGGTCACGACAGGGACGCGATCGCCTGACGACCGCCGTCGAGGAAGCCCGCCCACCCGTCGTCGTCCTTGCGGGCCCGGGGCTCCACCACACCGTGCAGGTACTTGTTGAGGATCGCCAGGTCCTCCGGGCTGCGCCGGGCCAGCGACCCGACCAGCGAGCCGGCGAGCGTCGCCGCGCGCAGCGTACGGTCGCCGAAGAACTGGCTGTGCAGGATGGCGTCCTCCAGCACACCGATCTGCTCGGCTGTGGACAGCGCCGACTCCAACTTCTCGTCGTCGCTGGTCGCGGCGGCGGCGCCGGCGCGCAGGTCGGCGAAGCTCTGCAACAAAATGTCCAGGAGGGTCGGCGGGACGTCCAACTCGATGCGGTGCCGGCGCAGCAGCTCCTCGGTGCGGAACCGGACGATCTCCGCCTCGCTGCGCTTGTTGGTCACCACCGGAATCCGCACGAAGTTGAACCGCCGCTTGAGCGCCGAGGAGAGGTCGTTGACGCCCCGGTCCCGGCTGTTGGCGGTCGCGATGATCGAGAAACCGGGTTGGGCGAAGACGATGTTGTCCTGGTCCAGCTCGGGGATGGCGACGTACTTCTCGGACAGGATCGAGATCAGGGCGTCCTGCACGTCGCTGGTGGAGCGGGTCAGCTCCTCGAAACGCCCGACCACGCCACGCTCCATCGCCGTCATGATCGGTGAGGGGATCATCGACTCGCGGGACTGGCCCTTGGCGATCACCATGGAGACGTTCCACGAGTACTTGATGTGGTCCTCCGTCGTGCCCGCGGTGCCCTGCACGACCAGGGTCGAGTTGCGGCAGATCGCGGCGGCCAGCAGCTCGGCCAGCCAGCTCTTGCCGGTGCCGGGATCGCCGATCAGCAGCAGACCCCGGTCCGAGGCGAGGGTGACGATGGCCCGTTCGACGAAACTGCGGTCGCCGAACCACTTCTGCGGGATCTCCCGGGACAGGCCGTCGGCCCGCTCCGAACCGAGGACGAACAGCCGGACCATGCGCGGGCTCAGGCGCCACGAGAACGGCTTCGGGCCGGTGTCGACCGACTCCAGGAAATCCAGCTCGTCGGCGTACGTGACCTCGGCGGGGGCGCGCAGCATCTCGGACATGAGGGGTTGCTCTCCTAGGTGAGGAAGTTCTTCAGCTCGACGACGAGCTTGCGGATGTGACCGGAGATGACCGGGGTGCCCTGGTCCTTGAAGCGCTGCCGGAACCAGGGGTTGACGCTCTGCTGCCCGGAGCTGCTGACCGAGCCGACCGGAATGACCTTGACGCCGGAACGGTGTACGGCCTGGAGCCCGTCGAAGACCGCCTGGTGGTTGGCCTCGTAGAAGTCGGAGATCCACACCAGCACCGTGTTCCTCGGCTCGGCGATCTTGGGCCGGGCCAGCGTCAGCGCCGCCGTGCCGTCGGTGCCGCCGCCCAACTGGGTACGCAGCAGCACCTCGAACGGGTCGTGCACCCACGGGGTGAGGTCCAGTGCCCGGGTGTCGTACGCGACGAGGTGCACGTCGACCTTCGGCAGCCCGGCGAAGATCGAGGCGAGGATCGTGCAGTTGACCATCGCGTCGACCATCGAGCCGGACTGGTCGACGACGACGATGAGCCGGGACGGCGTGGTACGCCGCGCGGTGTGCCGGTAGTAGAGCCGGTCGACGTAGAGCCGCTCGTCGTCCGGGCTCCAGTTGGTCAGGTTCTGCCAGATCGTGCGGTCGAGGTCCAGGTTGCGGAACACCCGCTTGGGCGGCACCGACCGGTCCAGTGCGCCGACACTGGTCTGTTGCACCTGCGTCCGGAGCACCTCGGCGACCTCGTCAACGAAGCGCCGGATCAGTGCCTTCGCGTTGGCCAGCGCCACCCCGGACAGGTTGGCCTTGTCGCGCAGCAACTGCTCGATCAGCGACATGCTCGGGGTCAGCTGGCTGGCCAGCGCGGGGTCGGCGAGCACCTCCCGCAGGTGCATCCGTCGGACCAGGTCACCCTCCAGGCCGGCGAGGGTGCCGCCCAGCCCGCCGCCCTGACGGCGCAGCTCGCCGGGCTCGCAGCCGAGGGCCTGCTCGAACCAGCCGGCGTCGGACTGCCAGCGGGCCAGTTGGGTGGCGCTGACCGGACCGGAGCCGGTGGCGAACACGTTCAGCAGCACCTTCGACACCAGCGCCGCCCGGCGCACCTCGGCCGCACCCGGCCGGTAGGTCGAGCCGTCGCCCTCCGACCCGACCGGCCCGGTGCCCTCCGGTGCTGCGGCGTCCGGGTCGGCGGCGTGCGGCTCGGCGGTGTCTGGCTCGGCGGCGTGCGGCTGGTCGTCGTGCGGCCGGGCTTCGGCGGAGGTGAGCAGGCCGCGCAGCTCTGCCGCGAGTGCCGGGAAGCGCTGCACGATGGTGTCCACCGAGACCGACGGGTCCAGCAGGGCGGCGGGCAGCCCGAGGTCGTCGACCACGGCCACGCTCGCCGACTCCAGGCCGGGCTGCTCGTCGCGGTCGAAGAGGCGGGACAGCAGCCGCCAGTAGAGGACCTGACGGCGGTTGGCGTCGGCGAACCCGCCGGTGGGGATCGGCGCGGTCATCGGCGCAGCAACCGTCCCGCGCGCTCGCGCAGCACGGCCACGGCGTCGCCCGCCCGGGCCTCCTCCTTGGCGACCTTCGGATCGGTGACGCCGCACGCCCAGTCGCCGTTGTGTGCCTGCACCGTCCGCCGCTTCACAGTCGCCCGGACCGCCAACGGCTGGAGCAGCCAGCGGCCGTCGTCCCAGCGTAGGAGGCCCAGGCAGGCCGACGCGGCGGCGACCAGGTCGGCGGTCAGCGGGCCGGCGGCCGGCAGCCGGTCGACGGCCAGCACGACCCGTTCGCCGTCCACCTCGATGCCGAGCGTGCCGTCCTCGTCGCGGATCGCGGCGCCCTCGACGAGCACCGGCTCGGCGATGCCCGTCGGGTGCCGGTCGAGGGGGTCGGTCGCGGCCGTGCTCGCGGCCGGCAACAGCACCCGGGCGGTGGCGAACGGGTCGGCGGGCTCGTCGAGCTGGACCCGGTCATCGACCCAGCCCAGGTCGCCACCGCGCAGCGGCAGATCGGTCACGACCAGCGCCCGCCGCTCGGCCAGCGCGGTGAGCAGCAGCGGGTGTGCCGACAGCAGCCGCCAGATCGCCGGCCCGACGATCGTGTCGACCTTCGCGGCGGCGACCGCCGTGCGGACCAGCAGCGCCGGCCCGCCGTCCGCCGGCTCAAGGACGGCGTGCAGCTGGACCTGCACGGCGGTGTCGTGACTGTGCACGTCCACACCGAGCGGCAACAGCCGCCCGGAGACCGCCGGCGCCTCACCGGTCGGCGGTGCGCCCTCGGTGAGCAGGACGCCACGGGCCCACAGGTCGGCCCAGCGGCGGGCCGGCACCTGCGCCATGGTGGCGACCGGAACGCAGGCCCGCAGCTCCGCGGCGAGCCCGTCGAGCAGCACCGCGATCCGGCGCAGCTCCGGCACGGCCAGGCTGGCCTCGACCACCCCGGCGGCGGCGGAGAGCAGCTCGTGGTCGACGCCACGCCAGCCGGTGACCGCCACCTCGTGCCACCAGGCCCGCGCTCCGGCGAGCGCGGGCGGCGCCTCGCAGGGCCCGGTGGTCGGCGTCGTCCACGGCGACCGGGTGCGGCCCAACGCCTCGTCGAGCTGCCCGAGCAGGGCGTCGTGGGCCGCGCCGAGCAGCGCCGAGCGCGCCCCGGCGAGCGCGGCGAGGTGCTCCGGGGTAACCGATCCGGCGGTGACCGCGTCGACCGCGGCGGTCACCGGGCCACCCAGTGGGGTGCCGGCCAGCGCGTCGGCGAGCGCGGCGAGCGCCGCGGCGCCCCGTTCGCCGATCCGACCGAAGCCGTCGGCGAGGGCGTCGTCGAAGCCGGCGACCACGTCGAGCGCGTCGCTCAACCCGGCCGGGACCGCATGCAGGCGCGCGACCTGGGCGCCGCGCATCAGCGGCCGGACCCGGTGGCCGGGAACCAGTGCAGCTCGGGCAGCGCGACAGCGCTGACGGGCAGCTCCAGGTAGGAGAGGTGGCGCAGGAAGCGACTGAACACCACCGCCGCCGAGGCGGGCTCGGGCTGGCCGTCGAGCCGGGACAGCAGCTCGCTGCCGTCGGCCAGCCCGTCGCCGACGTCGACCCGCAGGTAGCGGGCCACCCGGTCGACGCCGTACTGGAGGACGGCCTCGTCGGCGAGCGCGTGCAGGTGCTTGCACGGGATGCCGCGCAGGCCGCCGCAGGGCCGGTTGTTGTTGGTGCTGCACTGGTAGGCGTGGGTGCCGGCGGCGACCGACGAGACGTAGACCCGCTCGACGTCCGACCCGCTGGAGACCACGCCCTGCAACCGGCCGTCAGCCAGCTCGACGAAGGGCACCTTGGCCAGCTTGCGGGGGCGGGCGGGCGGCACCACCGCCACCACGCTGCGCCGCCGCCAGTCGGCTCCGTCGGCGTTCGTCACGTCACGGCCTCCCACTTCGAGAAGAATCAAGGGTGGTGCGCACGCCGGCCGGTGCCGGTGCCGCTACGACGACACGATCATGGACTACGGGTACGACAGATCCGGTGGCGGTGCCGGTCCCCGCGAACCGTTCGGCGCAGCCAGCGCGGCGTTCGGCTCGCGGCCGTGCCGGGCCGGGTCCGGCCCACCCGTCTGATAGCCGAGCATCGATGGATCCGTTCGGATGTGGTAGCCGTTTTCGGCGGGCGGCGTGCCACGACGGTCCCGAACGACCCGCGAGGAGAGGGATCAACCATGCGATGGAACGCACGACGGGCCGCCGCCGGGGCCTTCGGGCTCGCCCTGGGTGCCGTACTGGCGTTGGCCCAGGTCGCACCCGCCCAGGCCGAGTCGAACGGCGGGGTACGCGTGATGCCGCTCGGCGACTCGATCACCGACGGGTTCAACGTGCCCGGTGGGTACCGGATCAACCTGTGGCAGCGGCTGGCCGGCGGCGGTTACACCGTCGACTTCGTCGGCTCGCAGTTCAACGGGCCGGCCAGCCTCGGTGACCACGACCACGAGGGCCACTCGGGCTGGCGCATCGACCAGCTCGACGCCAACATCGTCGGCTGGCTGCGGGCCACCGCCCCGCGGACGGTCCTGCTGCACATCGGCACCAACGACGTGAACCAGAACTACGACCTGGCCAACGCGCCAGCCCGGCTCTCCGCGCTGATCGACAAGATCAGGGCGACGGCGCCGGAGGTCGAGCTCTTCGTCGCCACCATCATCCCGGAGTCCGACCCGAATCTTCAGGCCCGGGTGCAGACGTACAACGCGGCGATCCCCGGGATCGTGGCGCAGAAGGGCAGCCGGGTGCACCTGGTCGACATGCACGCGGCCCTGAGCACCGCCGATCTCGCCGACGGGGTCCACCCCAACGCCGGCGGGTACGACAAGATGGCCGCCCGGTGGTACGACGCGCTGCGATCGGTGCCGGGCAGCCTCGTCCCGCCGAGCGGACCGCCGGTCGGCACCCCGGTCGGCCTGCTCAACCCGAACTCGGGGCGCTGCCTGGACGTCTCCGGCGCCAGCACCACCGCCGGCGCCCCGGTCATCATCTGGGACTGCCACGGCGCCGCCAACCAGCGCTGGACCCGCACCGCCGCCGGGGAGCTGCGGGTCTACGGTGACCGCTGCCTGGACGTGCAGGGCGGCGCGAGCGCCGACGGCACCAGGGTGCAGATCTGGACCTGCAACGGCGGTGCCGCCCAGCGGTTCACCTTCCGCTCCGACGGGGCGATCGTGCTGACCAGCGTCGGCAAGTGCGTCGATGTGGCATCGGCCGGCACGGCCAACGGGACCGCGATCCAGCTCTGGACCTGCAACGGCAGCGGCGCGCAGCGCTGGTCCACGAGGTAGCGGGTCCGACGCCGGTCCACCTCGTGTCCCGGTGGACCGGCGTCCGCCCCCTGCGAGCCCCCCGGTTGGCGGCGCGGATGTCGTCGGGTCCGCGCGGATGGTCGCCGCCGCTGGTCGCGATCGGCCAGGATGGGCGGGACGGCCGGACAACGGCTGCGGCGAGGAGGCGGGCGATGCGGGTACGCGGCTGGGTGACCCGAGGGCGGCACGTCCGCGCGGCGGCGACGCTGGCGGCTCTCGTCACCGGCGCGGTGCCGCTGGCCGCGGTGCAGTCGCCGGGCCCGGCGGCCGCCGGCGCGGCGTCGGCGGGGGCGCCCGTGTGCCAGGTCCGCGACGACCGGCTCACCGAGATCTCCGGGATGGTCGCCACCGACGACGGGTACGTGGTGGTCAACGACGGCGCCGACGACGAGGCCCGCCTCCGGATCTTCTTCCTGGACCGGCGCTGCGCGGTGGCGCGGACGGTCAGCTACCCCTCCCGTCCCCGGGACACCGAGGATCTGGCCCTCGGCCGGGACGGCACCATCTGGGTCGCCGACACCGGTGACAACGACCGCAACCGCGAGACCATCGCGCTGTGGCGGCTCGCGCCGGGGGCGGACCGGCCGGTGCTGTACCGGATGAGGTACCCGGACAATCCGCACGACGCCGAGGCGCTGCTGCTCGACGCGGCCGGCCAGCCGTTGATCATCACGAAGGGCGGCAGCGGCACCGTCGTGGTGTACTCGCCGGCCACCGCGCTGAAGCCGGGGGTCACCACACCGCTGGCCTCGGTCGGCCGGGTGGTCCTTCCGTCCAGCACCACCAGCAACCCGTTCTCGTTCCTCGGGCGGGGCGTCGTCACCGGAGCGGCGAACGCGCCGGACGGCCGCCGGGTGGTGCTGCGGAGCTACGCCGACGCGTTCGAGTACGACGTGGTCGGCGGTGACGTGGTCGGCGCGCTGACCGGTGGCACCCCACGGGTCACGCCGCTGCCCGACGAGCCGCAGGGCGAGTCGATCACCTACAGCCGCGACGGCCGGTCCCTGCTCACCGTCTCCGAGTCCGCCGACCAACCGGCCGGCAGCCGCCCGACGATCCTGCGGTATCCGGCCGCGACCGCGACGGCCGCCGCGCCGCACCCGGCGGAGTCCACCACGGCGGCCCCGCCGTCGCCCCCGCCGGCCCGCCCGGCGGCACAGGCGGCCGGCATCGGGGGCGGTCGGACCTGGCCGCTGGCCGCCGGCGCCGGGACGCTGCTGGCACTCGTCGCCGTGGCGGGGGTGCTGTGGCGGCGGCACACCGACCGACGCTGACCGACGACGGCGGGCCGGGCGCGCGGAACGGTGTGCGGGCGGGCACCGCGTCGCGAGCCGGGGGACCGGCGCGCCGCGGCAGGATGGGTGGATGTCCGTGCTGTCCGAGCTGCGCCACCCGATCGTCGCCGCGCCGATGGCCGGTGGCCCGTCCACCCCGGCCCTCGTGTCGGCCGTCTCCGCCGTCGGCGGGCTGGGCTTCCTGGCCGCCGGCATGATCGACACCGCGCGGCTGGTCGCCGACATCGCCGAGGTGCGCGCGCGTACCGACCGGCCGTTCGGGGTCAACGTCTTCCTGCCCGGCGACGACACGGTCGACGAGGCCGCCATCCGGGCGTACGCGCAGCGGCTCGCCCCGCACGCCGACCGCCTCGGAGTGCGGTTGGGTGAGCCGGTGGGCGGCGACGACGCGTACCCGGAGAAGCTGGCCGCGCTTCTCGCGGACCCGGTCCCGGTGGTGTCCTTCGCGTTCGGGCTGCCCGACCGCGCCGTGGTGGCCGCCCTGCGGGAGCGCGGCACCGAGGTGTGGGCCACCGTCACCCGCCCGGCCGCCGCCACGGCCGCCGCCGAGCTGGGCGTGGACGCCGTCGTGGTGCAGGGCACCGAGGCCGGTGGGCACCGGGGCGGGATCCCGGACGACGACGACTACGCGCTGTTGCCGCTGCTCCGGCTGGCCGCCGCCGAATGCGACCGGCCGTTGGTGGCCGCCGGTGGCATCGCCGACGGCCCCGCCCTGGCGGCGGCGCTGGCCGCCGGGGCGCAGGCCGCCCAGCTCGGCACCATGTTCCTGCGCTGCCCGGAGGCGGGCAGCTCACCCCTGCACCGGGCGGCGGTGGCCAGCGCCGCGCCGACGGCGTTGACCCGGGCCTACACCGGCAAGCGGGCCCGCGGCGTGGTCAACGACTTCCTGCGTACGCACGACGCGGTCGCGCCGGCCGGCTACCCGCAGGTGCTGCACCTGACCCGTCCGCTGCTCACCGCCGCCCGGCGCGACGGCGACGCCTCGGTGGTGAATCTGTGGGCCGGGCAGGCGCACCCCCTCGCCCGGGACGTACCGGCGGCCGAACTGGTCGTCGAGGTCAGCGCCGCCGCCCGGGCCGCGCTGACGGCGGCGGCACAGCGGGCGACCCGCTGGGGCTGACCAGGCGACCTGTCGTCGATCCGGGCGGGCGGAACGGCCCGGACGCCCAACCCGTTAGAGTCTCGCCGTGATCGAGATCGGCGCGCACGTCGACCTGTCCCACTCACCCGACCGGGTCTGGCTCGCACTGACCGATCGGGAGCTGTTGGGCCGCTGGTTCGCCGAGGCGGACACGGTGGAGGGGGTGCCGGACCGGCTGGTGCTGCACACGGCCGGCCTGCCCGGCTTCGACGCCGACGTCGAGGTCGAGGTGACCGAGCGGCGGGTGCCGGAGCTGCTGGTGTTGCGCTGCGACGAGGCAGGTCGGCTCACCGAGCTGACCTGCGCCGTCACCGCCACCAAGCAGGGCAGCCGGTTGACCGTGCGGGAGGTCCCGACGCACGGCTCCTGGTCGGAGGAGCACCACGAGCCACGCGAACAGCAGCTCCGGCAGGCGTTGACCGTGCGCCTGCCGGCCATCCTCGACTGGCTCGCGTTCCAGCAGGTCGATCTGCGGCGTGGCGTGGCGGGGATGACGACCGAGCTGCCGGTGATCGGCGCGTCCGGTCCCGCGCCGGCCCGGGGTCGGCGCCGTGCGGCGGTCGCCGGGCTGACCGGGGTCGTGCTGGTGGCGGGGCTGGTGGCGTGGCTGACGCTGCCGGGCGAGCCGGAGCATTCCGCCGCGCCGACGCCGACCTCGACGCCGACGACGACGCCGCCGAGCATGGCGGCGGCGGCGCCGACCGCGCAGCCGAAGGCGACACCGTCGGCGCGAGCGTCGCGCAGCGTCACGCCGACCACCGCCCGTCCGAGCCGCACCCCGTCGGCGACACCGTCGCGTACGCCGACGGCGGCGGTGCCGCCACCCCCACCGCCGCTGGTGGCGCGCTACGACACCGACTCGAGCCGGCTGTTCGGCTACACGGGGGAGGTGGTGGTCGACAACCCGGGCCCCGCGCCCGCGGAGCAGTGGGTCGTGGTGGTGACCCTCGCCGACGGCAGCAGCGTCGACGATGTCGAGGGAGCGGACTGGCGTCAGGACGGGCAGGCCGTCACCTTCAGCGGCTTGGCCGTGCCGGCCGGCGGGTCGCGGACGATCCGGTTCGACGTCCGCGACAGTCGGCCTAAGGCAAGGGAGCCGGAGGGCTGCACAGTGGGCGGCAACCCGTGCGCGGGGCTCTGACTAGGCTCCTCGGCATGGCACTGCTGCACCGGGCGACGCTGCTCCCCACCAAGCTCGAACTGCTGACGACCTGGCTGCCCGGCCGACCCTGGTGGCAGGGGCCGGCCGGCGTCGACGTGGTGAGTCGGGGGGCGTACCGCTTCGACGACCCGGCCGGCGAGGTCGGCATCGAGACCATGCTGGTCGCCGCCGCCGACGGGCCGGTCCACCAGGTCCCGCTCACCTACCGCGCCGCGCCTCTCGACGACGCCGACGAGTGGCTGGTCGGCACGACCGACCACTCGGCGCTCGGCCGCCGGTGGGTGTACGACGGCTGCGCCGACCCGGTCTACGCGGCGGCGCTGATCCACGCCATCCTGGCCGGCGCCGGTCAGGCGGAGCAGTACTTCGAGGTCGACGGCCGGCGCGAGGTGCGACCGCCGACGATGGCGATCGACGTCAGCGGCGACGGCGGGGCCGTGCCGGCGATCGGCGCCGTCCAGCAGGTCGTCGACGAGGACGACACGGTCATCGTCACCGACGCGGTGGAGCTGGTCGTGGTCCGCCGGCCGGCCGCCGGGGCGGTCGGGGCCCGGGGCGCCACCCTGAGCGGCGCCTGGGACGGGCAGCCGACGACGGTGCCGCTGGCGTACGCCCG
>NZ_JBFAPG010000125.1:0-13421 GCF_040675595.1 Micromonospora sp. NPDC049580 | reverse complement strand
GCCGACGGCTGCCGGAGCAGCCGCCGGCCGCCCGGTTCGCCCTGCTCGTGCTGCTGATCGGCGGCTGCGGGCTGCTGCTGCTCCTGGTGCCCCGGCCGGATCCGGCGCACCTGCCGGAACTGGCCGACCGGTTGGGCGGCCTCGCGCCGGTGGCGGCGATCCTCGGTGGGGCGCTGCTGCTGGTCGCGCTGGTTCCCCGTACCTTCATCACGCTCGCCGCGGGCGCGATCTTCGGCCCCCTGGAGGGCGCGGCGTACGCCCTGGGCGCCGCGCTGGTGGCGGCGGCGATCGGGTTCACGGTCGGCCGGCTGCTCGGCCGGGAGTTCGTCGCCGATCGGGTCCGGGGCCGACTGGCCCGCCTCGACGGGTGGTTCGCCCGGCAGAGCGTGGTCGGCGTGGTCACCGTCCGGCTGCTGCCGATCGCCGGCTTCGGCCTGGTCAGCTACGGCTACGGCACGACCGGCGCCCGGATGCTGCCGTTCCTGGCCGGCAGCGTGATCGCCGCCGCGCCGACCGCGTTCGGCTACGCCGCGATCGGCGCGGCCGTCAGCTCACCCGGCCAGATCAACTGGTACGCCGCCGCCCCGGCCAGCCTCGGCCTGATCGCCAGCGTCGTGCTCGTCCACCAGTGGTGGCGCGGCGAACGACGCCGCCGGTCGATGTCGGTCTGACCGTGCCCAACCCGACGGATCCGACGGGCGAGCAGCGACTGGCTGAGGGCTTGGTCAGCGACGTGGTCCGGATCGGCGACACGGTGCGTCGGACGCCACCTGCCAACCTGGACTTCGTCGGCGGCTCCTGGACCACCTGGCCGTGGTCGGCGCGGACCTCCCGCCTCGGTACCTGGGGGTCGACGCCCTCGGCCGGCAGGTGCTCAGCCACATCGGAACGCAACCGACCCGGCGAGAGACGCAGGGCCGGTTGCGAACCGGGATCCTACTTCGGCACCGGCGACGTGTAGCCGACGACGGCTGACTCCCAGTTGGAGTGCAACACGTGGGAGACCGTGTTCGACTGGTTGCCGCCGACCACGTAGTGATTGCCGTCCGTGCTGGTGTCGTAGTACGAAGTCACGATGGCCACGTGGTCGATGACTCCGTCGCCACCCCAGTCGTAGGACGCGGCGTCACCCTTGCGCGGGACGTAGCCGCTGCCCCGGCCGTGCCAGGTGCCGTTGTTGATGCCGTAGGTCCGGAAGCTCGACGCGGCGGCGTTGAGCCCGGTGTACTTCGCACCACCCCAGTAGAACGCGAACTTCGCGAAGTCGGCGCACCACGCCCGGGCCCGCCACCTCACGTCGTCCCAGGTCTTTGACCCGTTCCGGTACATGTACCCGGGGCTCACCGGACCGCAGGTGCCGGTCCCCGAGCTGTCGTAGCGATCGTTGTTCGGGTCGGCCCAGAAGCCGGTGTAGAAGTTGCAGTCCTGGCCGCTGCGCTCCTTCAGGCGGTACTGCACATCGGTGTTCTCCGAAGTGAACTGTTCCCAGGCGATGTTGCCGACGTCGATGCCCAGTTGGGTGTCGGCGGCGTGCGCAATTCCTGGCACGACGAAGATGCTGGAGGTGGCGGCGACCACGGCCACCACGGCCATGCGGAGTGCTTTCACGGTTGTCTCCTGTCCGGCGATCAGAGCCAGCCGCCGCAGCGGCGGTTGGTGTTGCCGTCACTGGTGCAGACCTTGAGGTAGACGCCCGAGCTGAAGGGGCCGTACCACTCGTCCTCGGCCCAGTCGCCGACGCCTCCGGTCGCCTCGTCGAGCTTCACGCCGGCAGTCGACGTGCTCGGTGTCCTGATCCACACCTCGGCGCGGCGACCGTCCTTGGCCGTGTCTTCGAGAAAGTAGCTGAGGCCGGTGGTAAAGGCCTCGGGGCAGATCTGGTACGTCAGATCGGCTCCGGAGATGCTGGCCGTGCCGCTGCGGCATGCGGCCGCGGACGCGGCCGTTGGTGACAGGACCACTGCGGCGGTCCCGACAAGGCCGGTGGCTACGACGGTTCGCAGGCCACGCTGCCAGGCTTGCTTCATGTGCCCTCCTCATCGTGCCCGGACGCCGCTTCGTCGACGCCCGGTCGAGGCGCTTTGCCGCCCCCCGTTGCGCACACTCTCCCGGCGCGTGGTGGAAGCGGAGTGGAAGTCGGGTGCAGCGCTCAATCCGCCAGGATCGATACAATGCGTCCGGGTGGCCGCGACGAGCACGGGGGGTCTCGGATGGAGCAACTGCGGCTCACCGTGCTCGGTCCGCTGGAGGCCGAACGGGCTGGCGCCGTGATCCGGCTCGGCCCGCGGCAGGTGGAGCTGCTCTCGGTGCTCGTCATCGAACTCGGCCGCCCGGTGTTGGCCCGCCGCCTGGTGGATCTCCTCTGGGGTACCACCGCCGGCGACGGCGCGGCGCCGACGCTCCGCAGCCATGTCTCGCACCTGCGGCGTGCCCTGGGGCCCGGCCGGTCCGCGCCCGCGGAGGCCTCGATCGTCGCCACCGTCGGCACCGGCCCCGGCCTGGCGTACCGGCTGGATCTGCCCCCCGACTGTGTGGACGCCTGCCTTTTCGAACAGCAGGCCACGCAGGGGCGGCGGCTGCTCGACGCCAGCGACCCGGCGGTGATCCCACGCGCCGCCGAGCTCTTCGGCGCCGCACTGGCCCACTGGCGGGGGCCGGCCTTCGCTGACGTCGCCGACCGGCCGTTCGCCCTGCCCGAGGTGGCCCGCCTCGACGCGTTGCGCCGCACCGCCCGACGCGGTCACGCCGAGGCGCTGATCGCGCTCGGGCGACCCGCCGCAGCCGTCGGCGTGCTCACCGGCGCGGTTCTGGACGACCCGTACGACGAGGGCGTCCGCCACCTGCTCACGCTCGCCCTCTACGCCGAGCAGCGGGTGGACGAGGCCGCCGAGGTCTGCCGACGGGGCATCGCCCTGCTGCGGGAACGAGGCATGGACGCACCGCAACTCCACCGTCTGTACGCCGCTATCCTGCGGCGCGACGAGCTGCCGATCCCGGCACCCGCGGCGGTGGTCGGCGGACTCGCGCCGGTGGCGCCGGCGAGCCTGCTGCCACCGGACCCGCCGCACTTCGTCGGCCGGGCCGCCGAGCTCGATGCGGCTCGGCGGCACTGCCTGGCGCTGAAACGGCAGCAGATCCTGCTCGTGACCGGTGCGGCCGGCGTGGGCAAGACCAGCTTCGCCGTCCGCTTGGCGCACCTGCTCGCCGAGGATTTCCCGGACGGATGCCTATACGTCAACCTGCGCGGCTTCGATCCGGGCGGTACGGCGATCGCCGGGGACGAGGCGGTGCGACTCTTCCTGGACGCCTTGCGGGTGCCACCGGAGCAGACGCCGGCGCGCGAGGAGAGTCGGGCCGGCCACTACCGGAGGCTGCTGTCGGAGCGCCGCATGCTGATCGTGCTCGACAACGCCCGCGACGCCGGTCAGGTGCGCCCACTCCTGCCCGGTGCCGCCGGGTGCGCGGTGGTGGTGACCAGTCGACAGCAACTACCCGGCCTGGTGACCGTCGAGGGCGCCCAACCGGTCACCCTCGACCTGCTCACTGCCGCCGAAGCCCGCGATCTGCTGACGAGCCGACTGGGTGGCGACCGGGTGGCGACGGAGCCGGGGCCCGTGGCAGGGATCATCGAACGGTGTGACCGGCTGCCGCTGGCCCTGGCGATCGTGGCGGCCCGCGCGGCGACTCATCCCCGGTTCCCGCTCGCCGTGCTGGCCCGGGAACTGACCGAGTCCCGCGGCAGCCTCGACGGCTTCGCGGCCGGCGATCCGGCCACCGACCTCCGGTCGGTCTTCTCCTGGTCGTACCGGGCTCTCGGCGGTGCGGCAGCGCGGTTGTTCCGCCTACTCGGGCTGCACCCCGGGCAGGACATCTCGGTGCGGGCCGCCGCAAGCCTCGCCGCACTGCCCGAGCGGCAGGTCCGCCCCGTCCTCGCCGAACTGGCCCGTGCGCAACTCGTCATGGAGCGGGCACCGGGCAGGTACACCTGCCACGATCTGCTCCGGGCGTACGCGGCGGAGCTGGTCGCGTCGGAGCCCCCGGAGGTAGGCCACGCGGCGCGGCGCCGGATCGTCGACCACTATCTGCTCAGCGCCCGCACGGCCGACGCGCGACTGTCCCCGCTACGGCAGCCGATCACGCCGCCGTCGTTGACGACGGGCGTGACTCCGGAGGAGCCTGCGGACGGCGCCTCGGCCTTGGCCTGGCTCGCCGAGGAGCACGGCGTGCTCATCCGGGTGGTCGAGCTGGCTGCTCGGCACGGCTTCGACCGGCACGTGTGGCAGTTGGCGTGGGCGGTGACCACCTTCCTGTCCCGTCGTGGCTGCTGGGAGGACCTGATCGCCGTACAGCACCGCGCGCTGGCCGCGGCTGAACGCTGCGGCGACAGGGCCGCAGCGGCGCAGGCACATCGCGACGTCGTCGCGGCCTTCTCCGAGACCGGCCGCCTCCGGTTGGCCCGTCAGCACCTGGAGTCGGCTCTGGCGCTGCTGCGGGAACTCGGCGACCGGACCGGGCAGGCGCAGACGTTGCTGACCCTCAGCTGGATCAACGAGAAGGAGGGTGACCAGATGACCGCGCTGCACCACGACGAGCGGGCGCTGGCCCTCTTCCGGGCCGACGGGCACCAGGCGGGGGAAGCCCGGGCGCTCAATGCGATCGGCTGGGATCATGCCGTGCTCGGCGCGTACCGGGAGGCGGTCGGCTACTGCCAGCGGGCGCTGGTCCTGCAGCGCCGGCTCGGTGACGGGGTCGGGGAGGCGAACAGTTGGGACACGTTGGGCTACGCCCATCACCATCTCAGCCGCTACCGCCGGGCAGCCCGCTGCTTTCGACGGTCACTGGCGCTCAGTCGAGAATTGGGACACCGCTACAACGAGGCGGAGACGCTGCACCACCTGGGCGACAACCACGAGGCCCTCGGCGACCTGGCTGCCGCACACGACTGCTGGCTGCGTGCCTTCGAGATCCATAGCGACATGCGGCACCCAGCTGCCGCGCAGTTGCGCGACAAGCTCTCGGCGGGCCACGGCCATCCCCGTCGCCGGCCGGAGGTGGCGGCCGTCGTCCGCTGAGTGCATCCCGTACCGGCACGGTGGACAAGCGGCCGGCCGGTACGGGACGTAATGACGACCGACCACCATCACATGACGACGGAGACCATCCGGCCCTTCACCACGATGACCTTGCGGGGTTCCTTGCCGGTCAGGGAGGCGGTCACCGCTTCCAGGGCGGCGGCGCGGACGGTCTCCTCGGAGGCGTCGGCGGGGACCTCGATGCGGCCACGGACCTTGCCGTTGACCTGCACCGGATAGGTCACCGTCTCGGCCACCAGCAGCGCCGGGTCGGCGGTCGGGAAGTCCGCGTACGTCAGCGAGGTGTCGTGGCCCAGCTTGCGCCACAGCTCCTCGGCCACGTGCGGGGCGAACGGCGCCACCATCAGCACCAGCGGCTCGGCCACCTCCCGCGGCGTGGCCGACAGTCGGGTCAGCCCGTTGGTCAGCTCGATCAGCTTGGCGATCGCGGTGTTGAACCGGATGCCGTCCATGTCGCCGCGGACCCCGTCGATCACCTTGTGCAGCAGCCGACGGGTCGCTTCGTCGGCCGGAGCCTCGGTGATCCGCAGCGCGCCGGTCTGCTCGTCGACGATGGCCCGCCAGACCCGCTGCAGGAACCGGTACGAGCCGACCACCGCCCGGGTCTCCCAGGGTCGGGACACCTCCAGCGGGCCCATCGACATCTCGTACACCCGGAAGGTGTCCGCGCCGTAGGCGGCGCACATGTCGTCGGGCGTCACCACGTTCTTCAGCGACTTGCCCATCTTGCCGTACTCGCGGTTGACCGTCAGGTCGCCCAGGTAGTAGGCGCCGTCGCGCTCGACGACCTCCTCGGCCTGCACGTAGCTGCCGCGCGAGTCGGTGTACGCGTACGCCTGGATCATGCCCTGGTTGAACAGCTTGCGGAACGGCTCGAACGACGAGACGTGCCCCAGGTCGAACAGCACCTTGTGCCAGAACCGCGCGTACAGCAGGTGCAGCACGGCGTGCTCGGCGCCGCCGACGTACAGGTCGGTGCCCCCGCAGTCGCCCTCGGCGCGCGGGCCCATCCAGTACCGCTCGTTCTCCGCGTCGACGAACCGCTCGCTGTTGGTCGGGTCCAGGTAGCGCAGCTCGTACCAGCAGGAGCCGGCCCACTGCGGCATCACGTTGGTCTCCCGGGTGTAGCGCTTCGGCCCGTCACCCAGGTCCAGCTCGACCTCGACCCAGTCCCGCCGCCGCGACAGCGGGGTCTCCGGGTTGGAGTCGGCGTCGTTCGGGTCGAACGTCTTCGGGGAGAAGTCGTCCACCTCGGGCAGCTCGACGGGCAGCATCTCCTCCGGCAGGGCGATGGCCGCGCCGGTCTCGTCGTAGACGATCGGGAACGGCTCACCCCAGTAGCGCTGGCGGGAGAACAGCCAGTCGCGCAGCCGGTAGGTCACCGCGCCGGTGCCGTGCCCGTTCGCCTCCAGCCAGGAGATGATCGCCGCCTTGGCGTCGGCGACTCCCAGGCCGTTCAGGTCCAGGCCGCGCTCGGGCGCGGCGCTGTTGATGGCCGGGCCGTCCCCGGTGTACGCCTTGCCGTCGAAGCCCTCCGCCGGCTGCACGGTACGCACGATGGGCAGCTCGAAGACCTCGGCGAACGCCCAGTCCCGCTCGTCCTGCGCGGGCACCGCCATGATCGCGCCGGTGCCGTAGCCGGCCAGCACGTAGTCGGCGATGAAGATCGGGATCTGCCCGCCGGTCACCGGGTTGGTGGCGTACGCCCCGATGAAGACGCCGGTCTTCTCCTTGCTGTCGGACTGCCGCTCGACGTCGGTCTTGGCCGCCGCCGCCTTGCGGTACGCCTCGACGGCCTCGGAGGGGCTGGCGTGCCCGCCGGTCCAGGCGTCCCTCGTGCCGTCGGGCCAACTGGCCGGTGCCAGCGTGTCGACCAGCTCGTGCTCGGGCGCCAGCACCATGTAGGTGGCCCCGAAGACGGTGTCCGGGCGGGTCGTGAACACCCGGATCGGCTCCCGGGTGGTCGGGAAGTCGATGTGCGCGCCGGTGGAGCGACCGATCCAGTTGCGCTGCATGTGCTTGATCGCCTCGGGCCAGTCCAGGCTGTCCAGGTCGTCCAGCAGCCGGTCGCCGTACGCGGTGATCCGCATCATCCACTGCTTCAGGTTGCGCTTGAAGACCGGGAAGTTGCCGCGCTCGGAGCGCCCGTCGGCGGTGACCTCCTCGTTGGCCAGCACAGTGCCCAGACCGGGGCACCAGTTGACCGGGGCCTGCGAGACGTACGCCAGCCGGTGGTAGTCGACGACCTGGCGGCGCTCGGCGACGCTCAGCTCGGCCCAGGGCCGGCCGTCCGGGGTGGAGCGGTTGCCGCCCTCGAACTCGGCGATCAGCTCGGCGATCGGCCGGGCCCTGCCGGCGTCGCGGTCGTACCAGGAGTTGAAGATCTGCAGGAAGATCCACTGCGTCCAGCGGTAGAAGTCGGTGTCGATGGTCGCCACCGACCGGCGCTCGTCGTGCGCCAGCCCCAGGCGGCGCAGCTGCGACTTGTACCGCTCGATGTTCGCGACAGTGGTGGTCCGGGGGTGGGTGCCGGTCTGCACGGCGTACTGCTCGGCGGGCAGGCCGAACGCGTCGAACCCCATCGCGTGCAGCACGTTGCGCCCGGCCATCCGCTGGTAGCGGGCGAAGCAGTCGGTGCCGATGTAGCCCAGCGGGTGGCCGACGTGCAGGCCGGCGCCGGACGGGTACGGGAACATGTCCAGCACGTACAGCTTCTCCGCCCCGGCCCGGGGGTGGCCCGGATCGGCCAGCGGACCGGTCGGGTTCGGTGCGTGGAAGGTGCCCTCGCGCGCCCAGGTGTCCTGCCAACGGGTCTCGATCTCGTCGGCCAGGGCCGCGGTGTACCGGAACGGGGGGATGTCGCCCGCCGGTGCGGCTGCCTCACTCATCGTTTCTCCTCGCTTCGCTTCGCTTCGTCTCGGCACCGCCGGGCCGGACCGGCGGCGGGCACAAAAAAGCCCCTCGCGCAGGAGGGGCCGCCGTGCTGTCGCGCGTTCAGCGCATCAGCACGGCCCGGTAAGAAGCAGGAAGACTCCGGCCATGTCCGGCAGTGTACCCCGTCGCCGACGGGACCGGAGGAACCGCCGGGCGCGGTCCGGTCGATCCCCCAACTCGGCGAATATCCGTGCGTAAGCGGCGGACTACCTGCGGGGGTCGGCGATAACGACAAACATGGTTAGCCTGAGAGGCCAGTGAGAATCCTGCGGCAAACGAGGCTCGACGTCGCGAACCCAACGGCGGGTCCAGGTGCTCTCTACAGAGCTGCCGTGACGGCGACGAGGAGGAGGCCCGTGACACAACAGACCTGGGACGAGGTGGGCGGCCTGTTGCCGCACGACGAGTTCCGCGCCGCCAGCGAGGCCATCGTGGCCAACATCGAGCAGGTCATCGAGGGTAAGACCGCCACCGTGCGGCTGGCCCTGGCCGTTCTGCTCGCCGAGGGTCACCTCCTCATCGAAGACGTTCCCGGCGTCGGCAAGACCAAGCTGGCCAAGGCCCTGGCGCGGTCCATCGACTGCACGGTGCGCCGGATCCAGTTCACCCCCGACCTGCTGCCCAGCGATGTCACCGGCGTGAGCGTCTACAACCAGGAGACCCACGACTTCGAGTTCCGTCCGGGGGCCGTCTTCGCCAACCTGGTCGTCGGCGACGAGATCAACCGGGCGTCGCCGAAGACCCAGTCGGCGTTGCTGGAGTGCATGGAGGAACGGCAGGTCACCGTCGACGGCGTGACCTACCAGCTACAGACCCCGTTCATGGTCATCGCCACCCAGAACCCGATCGAGATGGAGGGGACGTACCCGCTGCCCGAGGCGCAGCGCGACCGGTTCACCGCCCGGATCGCGATGGGTTACCCCGACGCCGGCGCCGAACTGGCCATGCTGGACGGGCACGGCGGCACCGACCCGCTGAACGAGCTGCGGCCGGTCTCCGACGCGGACATCGTCCGGCAGCTCATCGCCACCGTCCGACAGGTGCACGTCGCGGACGCCGTCAAGCAGTACGCCATCGACCTGGTCACCGCCACCCGGGAGGCCCCCGACCTGCGCCTCGGCGCGTCCCCCCGGGCGACCCTGCAACTGCTGCGCACGGCCCGGGCGGTCGCCGCGCTGGAGGGCCGCGACTACGTCCTCCCCGACGACCTGCAGGCCCTGGCGGTGCCGGTGCTCGCGCACCGGATCATCCCGACGGCCGACGCGCAGCTCGCCCGACGCACCACCGACGCGATCGTCTCCGAGCTGGTGCACCGACTGCCGTTGCCGCACGACCGGCAACGCAGCCCCTACGACACCCGGCCCGCCACCGGCAACGGTCGCGCGCCCTACGAGCCGCGGAGGCCGTGACGTGCGTGCCGGGCTGCGCGGGTTGACCACCCGCGGGCGCTCGTTCCTCGCGGCCGCGATCGCGGCGGCGATCTCGGCCGTCATCCTGGGCGAGAAGGACCTGCTCCGGGTGGCCGTACTGCTGGCCATCCTGCCGCTACTGGCCGCCGCCTACGTGGGTCGCAGCCGCTACAAGCTGGCCTGCAACCGCTCGCTGGACCCGCACCGGGTCCCGGTCGGGGCCAACTCGCGGGTGGTGCTGCGCCTGCAGAACCTCTCCCGGCTGCCCACCGGCACCCTGTTGCTGGAGGACCGGCTGCCCTACGCGCTGGGCAGTCGGCCACGGGTCGTGCTGGAGCGGCTCGGCGCGCACCAGGCCAGCTCCGTGGCGTACACGGTCCGTGCCGACGTGCGGGGCCGTTACGACGTGGGCCCGCTGGTGGTTCGGATGACCGACCCGTTCGGTCTCTGCGAGCTCACCCGGGCGTTTCCCAGCACCGACCACCTGACGGTCATCCCGCAGGTCACGCCTCTGCCGTCGGTCCGGCTCCCCGGGGAGTACGCGGGCAGCGGCGACAGCCGGGCGCGTTCGGTGGCGGTGCACGGCGAGGACGACGCGGCGACCCGGGAGTACCGCCGGGGCGACGACCTGCGCCGGGTGCACTGGAAGTCCACCGCCCGCACCGGCGAGCTGATGGTGCGCCGGGAGGAGCAGCCCTGGGAGAGTCGGGCCACGGTCGTCCTGGACACCCGCGCGTACGGCCACCGGGGCGACGGCCCGACGGCGAGTTTCGAGTGGGCGGTCTCCGCCGCCGCCAGCATCGCCGTGCACCTGCGGCAGGCCGGCTACAAGCTGCGCCTGGTCACCGGCTCGGGGGTCGACGTGGACGCCTCGGAGGGCGGCGGCGACGGTGTGCTGCTCGACCACCTGGCCGAGGTACGTCTGGACCAGCGGGCCGACGTGACCGGGCTGGTGCAGCGGGTTCGGCAGCGCGCCGACGGTGGTCTGATCATCGGGCTGTTCGGCATGGTGAGCGTCGCCGAGGCCGAGTTGCTGGCCGGGCTGCGGGGCAACGGCGCGACGTGCGCCGGTTTCCTGTTGGACAGCTCCACCTGGCTGAGCCTCCCGGAGAAGGCCCGCGCCGAGGCGGAGCACACGCACGGCGCGGCGGTGCTGGCCATGGTGCGCAGTGGCTGGCGGGTGGTCGGCGTCGACCACGGCAGCCGACTGCCGGCGCTGTGGCCGCAGGCCGGCCGAGGATCTCAGGGCTTCGCCCTGCGCGCCGCGCTGGCCGAGACGGTCGCCGGCGGCGTGCGATGAACGGAAGGTTCCCCTCATGATCGCCAGCCGGAACACCGGCGCGGTGGCGGCCGCCGCGACACTGCTCGCCGCCGCGCCGCTGTCGGCCATCTTCCAGACCTGGACGTGGCTGATCCAGTGCGCGATCGCGGTAGCCGTGGTGGCCGGGGTCGCCGCGCTGACGCGGCTCGTCCGCGCACCGCTGTGGGGTCAGGTGCTCGGCATGCTGGCCGCCCTGTTGCTCGCGCTGACCTGGCTGTTCCCCAGCGGCAGCGAGCTGCTGACCTTCCTGCCCACGCCGGCCACGATCGAGCACTTCGCCGACCTGCTCGCCGGCTCGGCGCAGGACATGCGCTCGTACGGCGTCGAGGTTCCGGACACGGACCCGCTGCTGTTCATCACCGTGCTCGGCGTCGGTGGGGTGGCCGTGCTCGTGGACGTGCTGGCGGTGGGGCTGCGCCGGCCCGCGCTGGCCGGGCTGCCGATGCTCGCGATCTACTCGGTGCCGGTCGCCGTCTACGTGGACAGCGTCCCCCCGGCGCCGTTCGTGGTGGGCGCGGCCGGTTACCTGTGGCTGCTGGTCACCGACAACGTCGACCGGGTCCGTCGGTTCGGCCGGCGGTTCACCGGAGACGGTCGTGACGTCGACGTGTGGGAGGCGTCGCCGCTGGCCTCCGCCGGCCGTCGGCTCGCCGTGGTCGGCGTGGTGGTGGCCGTGGCGCTGCCACTGGCGGTGCCCGGCATGACCAGTGGGCTGCTCGACACGCTCTCCGGTGGCACGGGCAACGGCAGCGGCACCGGCCGGGGCGCGGGCGGTTCGTCCGGCCGGATCGACCTGTTCGCGTCGCTCGCCGGCCAGCTCAACCAGTCCGAGGTGGCCGACCTGGTCAAGGTGACCACCTCCGAGCCGAACCCGTTCTACCTGCGCTACGCGGTGGCCGACGAGCTGCGCCCGAGTGGTTTCCAGGCTCGCAACCCGAGTGGCCGGCCGGCCAACCGGGATCTGCCGGACCCGACCGAGCGGGCCGGCCAGGGAGTGCAGCAGGTCCGCTACCAGGCGACCGTCGAGGTCACCAAGAGCCTCAGCATGTCCCTCATGCCGGTGTACGCCGAGCCGGTGCGCACCGAGGACCTCAACAGCAACTGGCTGTACGACCCCAGCCAGCAGGTCGTCTTCTCCAACCGGGAGAACTCCCGGGGTCGCAAGTACTCCTTCGACTACGTCCGCTCGACGTACACGCCGGCGGCGCTGCGGGCCGCTCGGCCGCTGCCCGCCGACCATCCGGTCCGCCGCCAGCTCACCGCCACCCCCGGGCCGGTGCCCGAGGTGGAGGAGCTGGTCAAGGGGTTGACCCAGGGCAAGCGCACCGACTACGACCGCGTGCTCGCGATCTACCAGCACTTCTCGGCGGACAACGGGTTCAGCTACCGGCTCAGCACCGAGAGCGGCAGCAGCGGCCAGGAGATCGTCAACTTCCTCACCAACAAGGTCGGCTACTGCCAGCAGTACGCCGCCGCCATGGCCTGGCTGGTCCGTTCGGCCGGCATCCCGGCCCGGGTCGCGTTCGGGTTCACCAATGGCAGCAAGCGCGACGGCGACACGTACACGCTGACCAACCTCAACCTGCACGCCTGGACCGAGGTCTTCTTCGACGGGATCGGCTGGGTGCCGTTCGACGCCACCCCGGCGTACGGCGTGCCCGGCTCCACCCGGTCGGCCTGGGCTCCGGACACTGACGCGCCCGCGCCGTCCAGTCCGGAGACGGGCGCCACGGACAGCCCGACCGGCCCGGACTCGTCGGCGGGGCCGGCCGGCCCGGACAACGCCGACCGCGACACCGACTCCGGGCTCTCCCTCGGCGGTGAGACGCCGGCCGAGCAGCCGCCGGTCTGGCCATGGTGGACGGCGGGCGTGCTGGCCCTGTTGGCGCTGCTGGCGGTGCCGGCGCTTCGTCGACTGGCGCTGCGTCGGCGGCGGGCCGGCCGGGCCGACGCCATGGTGGCCACCGCCGCCGCCGGGGACGACACCCCGTCGGCCGACGGCAAGCCGGTGATGGTGGTCGAGGCGGACGCCGGTCGCGCTCGCGCGGACGCGCACGCCGCCTGGGCGGAGCTGCTGGACACGATGGTCGACTTCAAGGTCCGGGTGGACCAGACCGAGACGCCCCGGGCGACCGCGGACCGGCTGGTCCGCGATGCCCTCGCCGACGACACGGCGGCGGTCGGAGCGGCGCGTCTGCTCGGCCGGGCGGAGGAGCGGGCCCGGTACGCGCGGAACCCGCTGACCGGCGAACCGCTGCCGCCGGCGCTACGCGCGATCCGCGGCGCGCTCGCCACCCGGGCGGATCGACGGACCCGACTGGTCGCCGCCGTGCTGCCGCCCTCGGTGCTGCTGCGCTGGCGGATCGCCCTGGCGGACGCCTCCGGCCGCCTGGTGGCGCTGACCGGGCGGATCCGCTACCGGCTGCTGCGCTGGAATCCGCGGCGGGTGCTGGCCGACCGAGCGGCCCGCTGACCGACGCAGGTACAGGTTCGGGGCGGCGGTCACCGACCGTCGCCCCGAATGTTTGATCGACTCCGGGTCGGCGATGTGGGCGGATCCGAGCCTCTGGAAACGCCCACAACGGCGACCTGGCCAGGATCTGCGCGCCCGCCCCTTCCCGCGCGCGCCCGCCGCATCCCCCGCAAGCACGCCGCTCTCCGCGC